>JAQXJQ010000067.1 GCA_029009035.1 Oscillospiraceae bacterium
TGAAGTGCATGGAGCAGGGGAGATTTCTGGTGCTGCTGGCGGTCATCCTGGCTTTTATCACCGACGGCGGCGCCTACTTCGCCGGCGTGTTTCTGGGTAAGCACCGGGGCATCACCCAGGTCAGCCCCAACAAGAGCCTGGAGGGGTATATCGGCGGCTTCGTCACCGGTATCATCTTTGCCGTGCTCTACGGTGTGGTCATCAGCGCCATCACCAAGCTGCCTGTCAACTACCTCTCTCTGGTGCTGTGCGGGTTCATCGGCGCGCTGGTGACGGAGCTGGGCGACCTGTCCTTCTCCCTCATTAAGCGCCAGAATGGTGTGAAGGACTACGGCAACCTGCTGCCCGGTCACGGCGGAATGCTGGACCGATTTGACAGTATGCTGTTCTGCGGTCCCGCCGTGCTGTTTATTGTCACGCTTTTACCGGTGTTTTAAGGGAGCGGTGGTATGAAGCGTTCGATTTCTGTGCTGGGCTCTACCGGCTCCATCGGCCGGCAGACCCTTGAAGTGGCGGCTGCCTGCGGCCACCGTGTGGAGGCACTGAGCGTCAACCGCAGCGTGGAACTGGCGGAGCAGCAGGCCCGTCAATTCCGCCCCAGACTTGTGGTGGCGGCGGATGAGTCTGCCGCGGCGGATCTGCGCATCCGTCTGGCGGATACCGGCACCAAAGTGCTGGGGGGAACACAGGCCCTTTGCGAGGCTGCCGTGCTGCCGGAGGCAGACACCGTGGTTACCGCGGTGGTGGGCATTGTGGGTCTGCGTCCCACCCTTGCTGCCATTGACGCGGGCAAGCGTATTGCCCTTGCCAATAAGGAGACCCTGGTGTGTGCCGGTGAGCTGGTGATGGCCCGGGCAAAGGAGAAGGGTGTCGACATCGTCCCCGTTGACTCCGAGCACTCCGCCATTTTCCAGTGCCTGCAGGGAAGCCGTGGCCGGCATGAAGTGCGCAAGCTCATCATTACAGCTTCGGGCGGACCATTCTACGGAAAGAGCTGTAAAGAACTTTCACTTGTCACAAAAGAACAGGCGCTGAAGCATCCCAACTGGGCCATGGGCGCCAAGATCACCATTGACTCCGCCACCCTGATGAATAAGGGGCTGGAGTTTATCGAGGCCATGCGCCTCTATGAGCTGCCGCCCGAGCAGATCGAGATCGCGGTGCACCGGGAGAGCATCGTCCACTCCCTGGTGGAATTTGTGGACGGCGCCATTCTGGCGCAGCTGGGCACGGCTGATATGCGTGTGCCCATCCAGTACGCCCTCACATGGCCGGAGCGTACCGAGGGGCCGGCTACACCGCTGGACCTGTTTTCCTGCAAGCCTTTGACCTTTACACGGCCTGATGTGGAGACGTTTCGCTGCCTTGGCCTTGCCCTGGAGTGCGCACGGAAGGGCGGAAATTCCACCGCGGTGCTGAACGGAGCCAATGAGGCTGCTGTGGCGCTGTTTTTGGATGACCGGATCTCCTTTGTGGATATCCCCCGGCTGGTGGAGGGCGCATTGGAGCGTGTCCCCTTTTTGGAGCATCCCATGTTGGATGATGTTCTTGCGGCTGACAAGGCTGCCAGAGCTGCTGTTTATGAATTGCTGAGGTGAACTGATTTTTGGCAAGATTTCTCTATATTCTGCTGGCCGTTGTGCTCTTTGGCATCATGATCGCCATTCATGAATTCGGCCATTTTATCACCGCGAAGATGTTCAGGGTCAAGGTGAACGAGTTCTCCATAGGTATGGGGCCGCTGCTCTTTTCCCGCAAGAAAGGGGAGACGGTCTACTCTCTACGCGCCCTTCCCATCGGCGGATTTTGCGCCATGGAGGGGGAGGACGAGGACACCGGAGATCCCAGAGCTTTCAGCAGACAGGCGGGGTGGAAAAAGGTCATCGTCCTGTGCGCCGGCGCCTTCATGAATTTCCTGCTGGGGCTTTTGATCGTCATTCTGCTCTATACCGGCGTGTCCACGGTCCGGGTCCCTGTGATCACCCAGTTTGCTCCCGAGTTTTCTCTGGAGGGGGAGGACGGACTCATGGTGGGCGACCGCATCAAGCGGGTGGACGGCCATGGGATCTGGTGCTACGGCGATGTGCATACCTATTTGAGCCGCAATGACGGAAACGGCATCGACCTGGTGGTGGAGCGCGGCGGAAAGGACATCGTGCTGGAGGATTTTCCCATGCCCATCCGCGAATATACCTTTGAAGGCAGCACTTACAGAGGGTTTGGCCTGATTTTTCAGCAGAACGAGACCCTGTCTCTGCTGGGACGGCTGAAGCTGGGCTTTGTCCAGACCGTTGACTATGTGCGCACGGTGTGGATGAGTCTGGCCGATCTGGTGACCGGCCGTGTGAGCGTGGGTCAGCTGTCCGGCGTCATCGGCGTGGTGGATGTGGTGTCCGAGGCGGGCGCGCAGTCCGCCAGCGCGTGGGAGGGCATCCTCACGGTGCTGGATATTATGGCGCTCATCTCCGTCAATCTGGCGGTGATGAACCTGCTGCCCATTCCCGCGCTGGACGGCGGCAGAATTCTCTTTATCCTGCTCAACGGGGTCCTGTGGGGCCTGTTCCGCCGGAGGATACCCGAAAAATATGAGGGCTATGTCCACGCAGGCGCACTGTTCCTGCTGATCGCGCTGATGGTGCTGGTGGCCCTCAAAGATGTGTGGAATATTTTTGCCTGAGGATGTGTTGATGATGAGCAGACAGATCCATGTGGGGACGGTTGCCATCGGCGGCGGAGCGCCGGTGTCCATCCAATCCATGACCAATACGCCCACCCACGATGTGGAGGCCACCCTTTCCCAGATCCGCGCTCTGGCTGCCGCCGGCTGTGAGATCGTCCGTGTGGCGGTCCCCGACGAGCCTGCCGCCCGTGCCATCGGCGCGTTGAAGGCGGGAAGCCCTGTGCCGCTGGTGGCGGATATCCACTTTGACTACAGGCTGGCCCTCATTGCCGCGGAGCAGGGGATCGACAAGATCCGCATCAACCCCGGCAACATCGGCGGCGCCGACAGGGTAGAGGCGGTGGCCAAAGCCTGTAAAGAGCGGAATATCCCCATTCGAATTGGAGTCAACGGCGGCTCGCTGGAAAAGGAGCTGCTGTCCAAATACGGCGGCCCGACTCCGGAAGCACTGGTGGAGAGCGCGCTGGGGCACATTGCCCTTCTGGAGCGCTATGGGTTTGAGGATATCTGTGTGTCCCTGAAGACCTCTTCGGTGCCCACCACCATGCGGGCCTATCAACTCATGGCGCAGCGGTATGACTATCCCCTCCATCTGGGCGTGACCGAGGCCGGCACCCCCGAGATGGGCATTTTGAAGGGCGCCGCGGGGATCGGCGGCCTGCTGGCTTTGGGGATCGGCGACACCTTGCGCGTCACCCTCACTGCCGATCCCGTGGACGAGATCGCCGCGGCCAAGAAGATCCTGCGGGCCATCGGTCTGCGCAGGGACGGCCCGGATCTCATTGCCTGTCCCACCTGCGGCCGAACCAGAATCGACCTGATCCCCATGGCCTGTGAGGTGGAGCGGCTGCTGAAGGGGATCGACAAACCCATCACCGTGGCGGTCATGGGCTGCGTGGTCAACGGTCCCGGCGAGGCCCGTCATGCCGATGTGGGAATTGCCGGGGGAAACGGGGAAGGTGTGCTCTTCCGTCACGGAGAGATCGTGGCCAAGCTGCCTGAGGACCGCCTTGTACCGGAACTGATGAAACTGATCGAGACTTTGTAACAAGGAGCGTATCAATATGCAAGGTGTCGGAAGGCCGACATTTGAACAGACCTTTTCCAAGTGCCCCTTCCCGGAAGGGGTGATGGCGGCTCTGGGTACATATCCTGTGGAGGTGCGGGTCATCAAAGCGGAGCGTGCCATGGAGGTCCGCGCCTGGGGAACTCCCGTGCCCGAGGAGCTGCTTGCCCTTGCCCGGGATACGCTGCAGCGCTGTTTCAAGCTGAACACCGTATCGGTGAGCTTTGAAGCCCCGGCCGCGGCGCCTGAAGAGCCGGAGCCGTCCGCGCCCGTGCCGCAGGAGCCTCCCGCCGCTGAAGCGGAGAAGCCGGAGGACATCTTTGCGAAGATGGAGGCCATGCGCCATCAGGTCATGGAGGCCGCGCCCAAAACGCCCGAAGCCCAGAAGAGCAAGACCCGGCAGATCTATGGAAAGATCAGCAGTAAAAAAGCCCCCGTTTCCATGGGCGAGCTGCAGCTGGACATGGGCAGCGTTCTGGTGGAGGGCAAGGTGTTCAACATTGAGCACCGCGAGCTTCCAAAGAGGAAGGCATGGGTGGTCTGCTTCGATGTGACCGACAATACCGGCTCCATCCGCATCAACCGCTTCATGGAGGATGAGGAGGCCAGGCCCATCGTCAAAGAGGTGAAGGTGGGTCAGCGCCTGCAGGTGCAGGGCAGATTGAACCTTAACCGCTTCGACGGGGAAATGGTGCTGGAGCCCTACGGTATCATGGAGGTGCCCCATCCCGAGGGCCGCAAGGATACGGCGGAGGAGAAGCGCATTGAGCTGCATCTGCATACCAAAATGTCCCTGATGGACGCTTTGTGCGACACCAAGGCCGTGGTGAACCGGGCCATCGAGTGGGGTCATCCTGCCATTGCCATCACCGACCACGGCGTGGTGCAGTCCTTCCCGGATGCCTATAACGCCTCCAAGCGGGGGGAGAAGATCAAGATCCTCTACGGCGTGGAGGCCTATTTCCATAACGATGTGGACGAGGTCGTGGCTGTCCATGGCCCGGGGAATATGCCGCTGGACGGTGAGTTCGTGGCGTTTGATCTGGAGACCACGGGACTCAATGCCCGCAGCGATGCCATCATCGAGATCGGCGCGGTGCGCATGAAGAACGGGGAAGTGCTGGAGCGCTTTTCGTCCTTTGCCGATCCCGGCCATCCGCTGAGCGCGGCGACCGTGTCCCTCACCAATATCACCGATGAGCTGGTTGCCGGCGCACCCAGTCCCGAGGAGGCTGTGGACAACTTCCTGGACTGGCT
>JAQXJQ010000068.1 GCA_029009035.1 Oscillospiraceae bacterium
AGGTAGGTATGGTTGGCATAAGCGCGGGCGCCCTTGGAGACCTGCAGGATCAGGGGAGCGTTGACCTCTTTGGCGGCCTCGGTGATACCCTGGACGATCTCCATGTTGTTGACGTTGAAAGCGCCGATGGCGTAGCCGCCATCATAGGCCTTCTTGAACATTTCGGTAGTGTTGACAAGTGGCATAGTTAGACACTCCTTTTAAAGAATTCGCTCGGTCATACAGCGTGTATTGTACCACTTAATCCTGTGGAAAGCAAGGGAAACCGGCGATAAAATGGCCCAATTCCCGTCAAAAGGATTGTCAGAACAGCGGGCGTGTGCATAGACTGGCGGAGAAGCGGTTGAAATGAACAAGGGGGGGAGTACATATGCTCAGATTGTTTACCTACGACCGCAGGGCGGCTGTGGCCTATGCCCACAAATGGGCTTTCGGGAGAAACCCTGCTTTTCTGGATTTCAGTGAGCTGGGAGGAGACTGCACCAATTTTGCCTCGCAATGCCTCTATGCCGGAACGGGGATCATGAATTTTACCCCGGAGTTTGGATGGTACTATATCGACCCGGACAATCGTGCTCCGGCATGGACCGGCGTGCCCTTTTTCTGGGATTTTATGACCCGGAACACTGTGTCTGACGGACCGTTTGGCTTGGGAGCCACCATGAATGTTCTTCGCCCGGGGGATTTTGTGCAGATCAGGTTCAAAACCAGCGGGGAAGTGTTTGCCCACACGCCGGTGGTGGTGTCCGTGGGCGATCCGCCCATGCTGGATAACATTCTGGTTGCCGCCCACTCCAATGACGCAGACAACCGCCCGCTGAGCACCTATGAAAATGTGGAGGAGATGCGTTTTCTTCATATTTTGGGGGCTGCGCTTCTGGTGGGAGACGAAGAGATCGAATAGAGGAGGGTGCGGCTCACCGCACCCTCCTCTGATCGTTACCAGGTAAATGTTTCCGACGGAAGCGGAGGCTCGCCGTACTGAATTCGGCGCAGCGCATCTTTGCAGGCGCCGATATAATCCGAAACAAAGTCGTCCACCATTTTCCCGGACAAAAAGGTGGTGGTACCCTCGCAGCGCTGGGTAAAATCCAGATCAAACTCCCGAAAAAAGTCATCCAGCAGGAATGGATAGATCTGATTGATCGGCTCGCAGTCAAAAGTGCTCAAGGGGAAAGTCTCATTTTTGATTTTGTACCGTTCCACGAAATACCCGTTCAGCAGCCGGTAATCCCGGTGCAGCAACTCCACATCCGCTGCAGAATTGATCCTGCTCTGCAGTCCGTTTTCCTTCCAGAACACCCGAAAACAGGCGTCCTCCACCAGATGCATATAGTAACCGAGATAGAGATCATCAGTTTTTGCCTTGTGTTCGAACATCCGAAGAAACTCACCGAAGTCGCAGAAGCGCACCGCGCGCCCGGAGTCCGGATCCAGCGTCTTTTTAGTGAAATGTGTCCGGGAGCGCTTCCCATTGCCTTCGTAGGCATCCGGCAGCAGATTACCCACCCGAAAGCGGTTGGTGTCCCGGATTTTCTCGTTGAGCAGCAGCTCGCCTATCAGATAATGTATCGTTCTCTGCGCCATATATCCTCCAAATCAGTTAAAGGGGAGAGGCTTCATTCTTCATCGGTGCTTTGAATTTTTTTTGGCCGTCCGCGACGCTTTAAGTTGCCCAGAGGGTTGGCGTTGGCCGCTGTCCGGAGGGAGTCGCTGTCCACGTGGGTGTAGATTTGGGTGGTGTTCAGATGCTCATGGCCAAGGACTTCCTGCAGTGTGCGCACATCTACGCCGTTTTGCAGCATCAGCGTGGCAGCGGTGTGCCGCAGCTTATGGGCGGAATACTTGGAGCTGTCCAGGCCGGCGGCGGTAAAGCGCCTTTTCAGCATATAATGCACGCCGTCTGTGGTGATCCTGGTGTGTTTCCGGGTGATGAACAGAGCATATGGATCGGCGGCGCCGGAATTGGAGCGTACATCCAGCCAATCCCGGATGGCGTTCTGACAGGCGGTATTGAGAAAGACGATGCGCTCTTTGTTGCCCTTGCCCAATACACGCAGCCGGTCATCCCGGATGTCGTTGAGGTTTAGTCCCACCATCTCGGAGATACGCAGACCGCAGTTCAAAAACAGCGTAATGATGCACAGGTCACGCTCGGCATTTTCTCCCTCAATACTCTCCAAAAGCTGTATGCACTCATCCAGCGTCAGATAGCGCGGCAGTGTCTGCTTCAGCCTAGGAGAGTCAAGCTCCTGGATAGGATTTTCGTCCAAAATGCGGGCTTTATTGACCAAATATTTATAAAAAGAGCGAATTGTTGCAACTTTTCTTGCACGGGAAGAAGCCTGAAGTCCATAGCCGACAGAGGGATTTTTGGCATTTCTGGCCCGATCACGGCTGAGAAAACTGAGATAAGAATAGATATCGGCCAAGGTAACGGAACGCACCAGAGCGGCGTCCAGATCGTCGATGGAGATTTCGTCCAAAGGTGTAGTCCGGGCAACCAAGCCTTTTTCAATTTTAATGTAGCGGAAGAAATTGCGCAGGTCGAGGAAATACTCATCGACGGTTTTTCTGGAATGACCCTGTATGGTCTCATGATAAGCCAGAAAGTCACGCAGCAGCGGCGGCGCCTGTGTGCGGTAATCCAACATAGCAAGCGGAAAAACTCTGTGGAAGCGATCATTCATGATAGCATATATAGGAACGCCAAGCCTGTAGAATGATTTGTCATCGGGACAGATCGAGATGCCGTCGGGCGCATGAAGCGCTCGAAACGGGAGCAGAACCGCATCAGCCCAAAAAACGACAAACACGGTATCAAAGCCCGATCTCACCCTTATTTTGCCGTTCCTCCTCCCTCCAACTCAACAAAATTTTTATTTTGTTGAGTTAGTAGAGTATTTTTCCATGTCCCTCCCTTTAGGCCCCGGGTCCGGGGATGATTTGTCTGCCGGTCACTCAGCGCGTTTTACCACGCAATACATGAGATGATTGAATGACGGCATGGACGATGTAATGCCTTTTTCTACGATCTGCAGACCACTGTCCTTCAGTTCGCGCTCAAAGGTTACAAAGGAAACCATTCTGCATGATGTGCACGCGACCATCATCTTGCCCGAACTGTGTTCCCGTTCCTGCAGTTCAAATGCTTTGTCAATATCGCTGTGCATCTCCGCGGCGCCGTCACCCATGGTACAGATCAGCGCCAGAGCGTCCTCTTTCAGATGCTCTTTGATAAAACGGTAAAATGCCATCCGATGCTCGTCCAAAACAAACATATGGATGACCGCCACCGAGTAGATGAAATCGTAGCTTCCCTCGTGGGGCTGGCCAATGCAATCCAGACGGGCAAAGTGCTCCCGGTATTCCGGCATGGCAGCCCGGCAGTAAGAAATCGCCTCCGGAGAGATGTCTGTGGCCAGCAGATCGTACCCTGCCGCCAGAATCGGACCGGAGTCTCGCCCCTCTCCGCAGCCGATTTCCAGTATTTTGGAACCGGGATCCGGGCAGTACTTTCGGAGCATGTCCAACACGATTGGCGTACATTGCGTTTCCATCCAGCTGACGCCCTGGGCATGGGCGGTTTTATACCGCTCATCGTATGCTTCATAGTATTGACGCATGGTCCCGCCCCTTCCCTTTCAGATCAGCACCGCGATGGCCTGCCTGATATTCTGTACTTTTATAACATCCAATCCGTCCGGAATGATCAATTTTCCGCTTGTTTTAGCCGGGATCAGACATTTTGTAAATCCAAGACGGCGAACCTCTGACAGACGCTGATTGATGGCGTGGACAGAGCGAAGCTCTCCGGTCAGTCCGACCTCTCCGATGGCAGCCAGATCGTAGGGCACAGCCTTATCCCGGAAGCTGGACGCCATGGAGATGATCAGCGCCAGGTCTGCCGCAGGTTCAGATACCGAGAGGCCTCCGATCACATTGACATAGCAGTCACAGCCGGAGGTCGTCAGTCCACCCCGCTTTTCCAGCACAGCCAGCATCATCGAAGCGCGGTTGTAGTCCAATCCGTTACAGGAACGCCGCGGGTTTCCGTAACCAGACGGAGTCAGCAGGGCCTGCACCTCAGCCAAAACCGGACGCACACCCTCCATAATGCAGGAGACGCAGGAGCCGGGGGTCTCTTTGGGCCGTTCGGACAGGAGCGCTTCCGAAGGGTTCGGGACCTCTGTCAGACCCTGATCCCCCATCTCAAAAACGCCGATCTCATTGGTGGCACCGAAACGGTTCTTGGCTGCCCGAAGGATACGGTAGGAGCTGTGTTCTTCGCCCTCAAAGTGCAGTACACAGTCAACCATGTGCTCCAGTACCTTGGGTCCTGCCAGAGAGCCTTCTTTATTGATATGTCCTACCACAAACACCGTGATGCCGGCGCCCTTTGCCAGGTGCATGAGAGCCATGGTGCACTCCTTGACCTGTGCCACGCTGCCGGGAGAGGATGAAGCATCGCCGTTGTAGATGGTCTGGATGGAGTCTACGATGAGAATATCCGGCTTGAGGTTTTCCGCGGCGGCAATGATATCCTCCAGATCGGTCTCGGAATAGAGATACAGTCCCTCGTCCCGAATGCCCAGACGCTGTGCCCTCAGCTTGATTTGCCGCTCAGACTCCTCACCGGAGATGTATAAGACCTTGCAAAACTTACAGAGATTGTCGCAGATCTGGAGCATCAGGGTAGATTTACCGATACCGGGTGCGCCGCCAACCAGGACCAGAGAACCTTGCACAGCGCCGCCGCCCAGAACCCGATCCAGCTCGTTCATGCCGGTGTGAAACCGAAGCTCGTCGGTGGCTTCGACTTCAGAGATGGGTTTGGGCGCTCTCACGTTGGCAGAGCCGATGGCCGCAGCAGGCTTCTTTTTTGTGTCTGCGGCAGGCTGCTCTACGATGGTATTCCATTCTCCGCAGGCAGGGCATCTTCCCTGCCATTTGGGGGTTTCATTACCGCATTGGGTGCAGTAAAAAAGCGTCTTCGCTTTTGCCAAATCAATCGCCTCCCAGAGTTTCGGGGGTCATTTCAAGCTGGTGGATACAGGAGCCGGCCAGCACCAACGCGATCTTGCGCTGATACGCCTCTGTCACCAGAAGCGACGCCTCCTCCCCGTTGGTGAGAAAGCCGCACTCGACCAAAATGGCCGGACAGCTGATATGTTTGAACAGATAGACATGCTCGGGGATGGCGCAAGGCTTCCGATTGTTTTGAGGGTCCAGGGCGGTACGAAACAGCGTCTGCGTATATTCGCCCCATTGCCCGGAGGTCTCACCGGATGCGTGAAAGACCTGAGCGCCGTGGTATCTGCTGTCTGTAAAGGAATTTTGGTGTACACTGACCAGCATCGCGTTAGGAATGCTCTTAATCTGTTTGACACGGTTTTTCAGGTCGGAGACCTTCTTTTCACGAAGGGTAGTACATCCGGCGTCATAGTTGGCAGAGTCATCACTGCGGGTCAGCACTGTGTCAACGCCAAGGAAGGCCAGAAGAGATCGCGTTTTGAGCACGATGGACAGGTTGATATCGCTCTCCTTAACTCCCGCCGGGGATACAGCGCCCCCGTCCTCCCCGCCGTGCCCCGCGTCCAGAACGATCACAGGGGGAGCGCTGCGCGCGGAACCGGAGAAGGCCGGTGCGATGCGGCCAAAAAAGGAGATCCCCACAGACAGAGTCACACAAAACCAAATCAGATAGGCCGCAAGATCGCGTCGCATGAAACCACTTCCCTTCCGGGTTCATCCTATGAAGAGAAGCGGCGGACCATGACCGACTCAGAGGTAGGAAAAAACCTCTTTATGGCAGCGGGAAATGCTGGTCTCCACATTGGGAAATGCCTCCTGCAGCCAGTCCTGCAGCACCGGGCAGACCACATTCTCCGTGGGATAATGCCCCGCGTCAATGAGGTTGATGCCGATGGCTTTTGCCTCCAGAAACTTGTCATATTTGACATCGGAGGTGACAAAAGTATCGCAGCCCTGCCTGACGGCGTCAGACAGGAAGTCTCCGCAGGAGCCGCCGCCCACGGCGACGGTGCGCACGGTCCTTCCGCCGTCCACAAGGCGCACGCCGTTGGCCCCCAAAAGTGCCTTGACAGACAGCGCGAAATCATAGAGCGACTGCTCGGGAACAGTGCCGACGCGCCCGATTCCGTAAGGTCTCCCCTCCTGGTCCGTACCCTCCTGGCGAAGCTGGCCGATATCAGACAGGCCCAGCTTCAACGCCAGCGCATCGTTGACGCCACCTTCCACGGCATCCAGATTGGTGTGAGCACAGATACCGGAAATGCCGTGCTCTGCCATCAGCAGCAGTTTGCGCCCGGTCAGAGTCGCGTCAGTGAGGCTCTTAATGCCGCCAAAGATCACAGGATGGTGAGACACAATGAGCTGTGCTCCTTTGTCAATGGCCTCCTGAATGACCGGCTCTGTGATATCCAGGGCTACCAGAATACGGCTGACCTGAGAATCGGAACGCCCCACCAGAAATCCGGCGTTATCAAAACCGGCCTGAAGTTCAAAGGGGGCTTTTGATTGGAGCAAACGATAGACTTGAGAAACGGAGATCATACACTCAACTCCTTTTTCATCTGAGCGATACCGTCCAGGACCCGGGTGAGAAAATCAATTTCTTTCCCATCGGGAGAAGCTGCGTTTTTCTGTCCGGCCAGAGCGCGCTGCGCCTTGGCCGCCATGTGGTCCAGAAAATCGCCGCGGAGCGGATCGCTGCTCTGCTTTCCGGCCCAAAGCTCAGCCGGAGTCAGCGGTTCCATATCTCCACCCTTTACGGTCAGACATGTGTAAAGCCGTTGACCTTCACGGGAGATTGTCTCTTTTTCAATGCGGTAACCATTCTGCTGCAGCCACAGGCGAAGGTCGGTAAACGAAGTCATGGGCTGCAGTAGGAGCAGCTTTCCTTGCTTTGTCCAGGGAGCCTCGGACAGGATGGCGGAGATCGTCTCGCCTCCCATGCCGGCAATGGCGATGGCGTCCGTCTCCTGGGAGCCTATGTCGGCAAGGCCGTTGCACAGGCGGAAGGAAATGCGATCGCTGACGCCATATCGCTTCGCGGTCTCTTTGGCGCGCTCGAGCGGCCCTTCCCGCAGGTCTGCGGCAATGGCGCGGTCAATGCGGCGCTCAAGAATGAGCCGGACCGGCAGATAGGCGTGATCTGTTCCGATGTCCGCCAGAACGGCGCCGGAAGGCACCTGCTCTGCCACTGAGCGCAGTCGGGGTGTTAGTTCCATAAAAACCTCCGGATAAATGAAAAGAGCGGAAAACCGCTCTTTTCAAAAGGTGTTCGTTTAGTCAATCATGCTGTTCAGCTTCTCAAGCAGAGCGGTGACATCCACACCGTGCACCATGCAGGCCTGCTCGACGGTCTCGCCTCTGGAAGAGGGGCAGCCCAGGCAGTGCATACCGATGGCCAGAAAGGCGGGAGCAGTCTGAGGAGCGATGTCCAGAATATCGCCGATGATGGTATCCTTCGTGATCTTAGCCATTGAAAATGACCTCCTTGCGTAATATGTCGATCGCATATAGTATAACCAAAACCGAATGAATTTGCAAGGGCTTCGGGGAAAAAGCAATCAGATTTCGGCCAAAAATGCTTCCAGACGATCCAGGCCCTTCCGGATGTTCTCCATGGATGCGGCGTAAGACCAGCGCACAAAGTTGGGCGCACCAAAACCGCTGCAGGGAACGGTGGCCACAAGACCGTGCTTCAAAAACGCGGTGGAGAAATCGTCGGAGCTTTGGATCAGTTCACCGTGAATGGTCTTGCCCAGCAGCTTTTCAATATTCATCATCACATAGAACGCGCCTTCGGGGCGGATGCAGCTGACGCCGGGGATGGCGTTCATACGCTCCACGATATAGTCCCGGCGCGCCTAAAAGGCCTGACGCATGGTTTCGACCTGCTCCTGAGAGCTGCTGAGGGCCACCTCAGAGGCAGCCTGTGAAACAGCGCAGGGAGAACCGGTGGAATGGCTCAGGAAGTTGGCCATCACCTTGGCCAGAGGCTGCTCGCACAGGATATAGCCAATGCGCCAGCCGGTCATGGCATAGGCCTTGGATACGCCGTTAATAACGATGGTATGCTCCTTGATCTCCTTGCCCAGGGAGGCAACAGAGGTGAACTGCCGTCCATCGTAGGTCAAGCAGTAGTAGATCTCGTCGCTGATGATATAGAGATCGTGCTCCACGCAGACATCAGCCAGCGCCTTCAGCTCCTCCCTGCTGTACATCATTCCGGTGGGGTTGGAGGGGTTGTTCAGAATGATCGCCTTGGTCTTGGGGGTGATGGAGGCACGCAGCTGCTCGGGGGTGAGCTTAAAGTCGGCGGCCTCCTCAGTGGTCACGACCACAGGCTCACCGCCCACCATCTTGATCAGCTCCAGATAGCTGACCCAGAAGGGCGCGGGCAGGATCACCTCATCACCGGGGTTTACCAGAGCGCGCAGGGCGATATAAACACAGTGCTTGGCACCGCTGGAAACCACTACCTGAGAGGGCTCGTAGGAAATGCCGCAGTCCTCCTGCATGCGCTGGCAGATGGCCTTCTTCAGCGCCGGAGTGCCGGAGGCGGGAGTGTAGCGGGTCATATTGTTGCGGATCGCCTGCTCCGCGGCAGCTTTGATATGGTCGGGCGTATTAAAATCAGGTTCACCGGCGCCAAAGCTGAGCACATCGACGCCGTCGGCCTTCATCTGCTTTGCAAGAGAGTCGATGGCCATGGTACTGGAAGCCTGTACCTGAGAAGCAATCATGGAAAGTGGTTTCAAGAGTATCCCTCCAATTTTTTCTGTCTGAGACATTATATTGCACAGCTTGCAAAATTGCAAGCATTTTGTGATAAAAAAGGGCGATTTGTGAATTATGGGGAAAAACGAGTTGCAAAAGGGCGAAGAGTCTCCAAATAAGATAACAAAAGCAGACAGGGCACGGAGATCCCAAGGGTCCCCTGCCCTGTCTGCCGGTACAGACCGTATGACAGCCTTTATTCAGCTGACTATTTCTTTGTTTTCCCGGTGGCTTTCCGGTACAGGTAAAGCAGACCGTTGACCAGCAGATCATGGTCATAGACCAGCTTGTGGCGGCACTGACGGAACAGCTCAGGCGAGTTTTCTCCGGTCACCACAATGGATGCGGCGGGAGCGCCTGCCGCCCGCTCCATCTCCTCGATCAGCCGGTCAAAGGCTCCGGCATACCCGTAGATGATACCGGCCCGCATGGAGTCCACCGTGTTGCGTCCCAGAGGACTTGCCACGCCGTCCATTGCGATGTGGGGCAGCTGAGCGCCGTTGCTGGACAGGGCCTCCAGCGCAATGCTGGCGCCGGGCATGATGGCGCAGCCTTCAAAGGTGTTGCCGCTGATATAGGAGAAGGAGACTGCGGTGTGGGAGTTGATGACGATCACCGGAGAGGGATGGTCGGTGCAGGCAGCCACGGCGGAGGCGACGATATCGCTGCCCAGTTGGTTATGCACATCTGCCCTGATGTTCAGTCCGGTTTTGATCCCTGGCCCCACAATGAAAGGGGCTTTCTCCGTAAGGTAAGTGACCGCCTTACTGCACACGCCCGTCATGGAGGGAACCACGCTGGAAATGATGGCGCCGCTGACCTCATCCATATTTGCGCTGTGCAGGCGGAACAGATCCAACAGAGAGATGGCGTACTGATCTGCGGTCAGTTTGGAGTCGGTGCCCATCTCAGAGCGGAAGAACTTTGTTCCATTCTCCCGGAAAAGTGCCACGGTGGTGCGGATATTGCCGATATCAATGGCCAGGATCATGCGGTATGCCCCCTTGTTTCTGTTGTCATCATCCTACCATTGACAGGGGGTGAAGTCAAGATGTTACAAAATGATGCAGATCAAGCCGCCGGAACCCTCGTTGATGATGCGCTGGAGGGTCTCGCGCAGCTTCTCCCGTGCCTCGTCCGGCATTCGCTTCAGCTTGTTCTGAAGGTCGTCTCCTACCATTTCATAGAACGTGCGGCCAAACATATTGGACTGCCAGATCTTTGAAGTGTCGCCCTCAAACTGGCGCAGCAGGTAGTTTATCATCTCTTCCGACTGCTTTTCCGTGCCCATGATGGGGGATACTTCCGTCTTGATCTCCGCCTTCATCATATGGATGGACGGCACAGAGGCACGCAGCCGCACGCCGCAGCGTCCTCCCTGCTTTACGATCTCCGGCTCTTCCAGCGTCATCTCGTCGGCGTCCGGCATAACGATACCGTAGCCGGTGGACTCCACCTGTGACAGGGCGTCCTGTACCTTTTCGTATTTGCGCTTCATCCCTGCCATATCGGTCAGCTGGGCGATGAGATCGCCGTCATCCCGGATCTCCAGGCCGCATTGCTCGGAGACAGTGCTGTAGAAAAGGCTGCGGGGAAGCTCCAGCGTGGCTGTGACGATGCCGCTGCCCATGTCGATCCTGTTCAGCACCGCGGAGCTGATGCCGTCATGATCCCCGACGGCAGAAATGGCCTGCTCCGCATCCCTGATGCTGCGAATGCCGCCGGTCTCCTCACGGAGGGCGTGGTAGACGGCGTTTTTGATCGGATGGTCAAAGGGCAAAACATCCACCCAGGCCGGCAAAAACAGGTTGATCTGCCGCATGGGAAACTCATGGAGCACACCGCGGATGATCTCAGTGACAGTATCCTCGTCCATCGTCAGACAGTTTACCGCAAGGCAGGTCACCTGATAGCGCTCCGCGATATCTGCCTGAATGGTCTGGGCCCGTTCGCTGAAGGGCTGCGCGGAGTTGAGCAGCACCACAAAGGGTTTGCCAAGCTCTTTCAGCTCGTTGATGACCCGCTCCTCCGCCTCCAGATAGTCCTCTCTTGGAATGTCGGTGACCGTGCCGTCGGTGGTCATGACGATGCCGATGGTGGAGTGGTCGGTAATGACCTTGCGGGTGCCGTACTCCGCCGCTTCGCTCATGGGGATCTCATGGTCGAACCAGGGCGTGGTGACCATGCGCAGCTCCTCACCGTCATACTGCCCCAGCGCGCCGGGTACCATGTAGCCCACGCAGTCGACCATGCGGATGGAGAAGGTCGTGCCATCCTCCATGGCCAGTACCACCGCATCCTCGGGGACGAACTTCGGCTCGGCAGTCATCACCACCCGCCCGGAACCGCTCTGGGGCAGCTCATCTCTGGCCCGATCACGCATATACCCGTTTTCGATCCTCGGCAACACCATGGTCTCCATAAAGCGCTTGATAAAAGTGGATTTCCCGGTTCGCACAGGTCCCACAACGCCGATATAAATATCGCCCTGGGTGCGTTGGGCGATATCTTCATACAATCGGTTGCTTTCCACTGCAATTCCTCCTCGTCCCATGTTCTGGTTATACTTATGGGGATAAGCAGTCAAATATGACAAGGAAAATGCGCCCTGCCCCTTTGGGGGCAGAGCGCATGAGCTCATCGGTGAACAGGGATAAGAAGCACCGTTCCGTCGGCAAGGGCATCTCCCTCCAGATCGTTTGCGCTGCGGATATCCTCCAGGGTGGACCGGCAGGATTTCGCGATATCCCACAGTTCTTCGCCGCTGCTGACCGCGCGGATAACGACCGAGGGATTGACCTCCTCTTTGGGAGAAACAGCGCTCAGCATGACGGAAGATACATAGGGGATATCGGTCAGCGCGGTCATGCGCCAGGAGAACTCCACATCCATGCGCACTTCAAAGCCTCCCGTAACCGGAACGGCGGTGATCTCTCCGATG
>JAQXJQ010000069.1 GCA_029009035.1 Oscillospiraceae bacterium
AAGAGCCAGATGGTGCTGGCCCTGGGCCTGGAGCACAGCCGTCAGGCCACTGCCGCCCAGTCCGCCGTCACCAACATGACCAACGACCTGCTCAAGAAGAACGCCGACATGCTGAAGATGGGCACCATCGAGACCGCCAGAGAGGCCGAGCGCTCCGTGGTGGACATCGAGACCCTGCAGCACACCAACCAGCAGCTCATCTCCACCCTGGACGAGGTCATGCAGATTCAGAAGGACGGCGCCCAGAAGCGCAAAGAGGCCGAGCTGGAGCTGGGCCGCATCGAAGGCGAGCTGAAGCAGAAGCTTCTGGAGCTGAGAGGCTGATCTCAGCGAGCCCGGGACCCGGCAAAGCCGGGACGGCGGCTCATGCCGCCGCACAAGCGTTTTGCGCAGCAAAACCTTGAAATCGACGGAATTCACTTCCGGCGATTTGAATGAGATCAAGGGGCCCCCGGACGGCCTGCCGTCCGGGGACGAGCTGAAGCAGAAGCTTCTGGAACTGAGAGGCTGACCTCAGCCTTGTTGCGCTGTATCAAACCGCGTGACAAAGCACAACCTTCCCATGCAACGAATATGACCTCCCTCCGGCGCATATTATGGCGCCAAAGGGAGGTCTTTTTCATGAGGAAAACGCAAATCCTTTACCTGAAGCGAAACTGGTTGGCCGCCGCCGGATGTCTGGCGGCGGCCCTTCTCATGTGCTGGCTGGCGGCCAGTCCAAGGGCGGTGGGCGCTTCCGCCTCAGCCAAAAAGCGGCAGCTGCCCATCTACTGCGTGCAGAAGGATTACAAGGTGGTATCCATCTCCTTTGACGCAGCCTGGGGCAACGAGGACACCCAGCTCACATGGGCCCGCCCGGCGATCAGGGTGATCTTCATGTCGGTGATGGGCGACCCGGTGAGCACCCCCGGATGGGCCCGCTCGGCCAGATGGGTCAGGATCAGCCGCTGCCAGTTCAGGTCCAGCTGGTCGGTGGGGCAGGCGGAGGCAAAGCGCAGGCCGCTCCCCCGCTCCCCAGGCTCCAGCAGCAGGTGGACCTCCGCGTAGTGGCGCAGGGGCTCAAAGTGGCCCACCCCCTCCACGGCGTCGGCGATGGTCTCCCGGTAGACGATGTTCCCCGCGCCGAAGGTCACCGCCAGGCCGAAGCGCTGGGCGATGACCCGCTGCAAAACCTCCAGCTGGATCTTCCCCATGAGCTGCACGTGGATCTCCTTCAGCTGCTCGTTCCAGACGATGTGCAGCTGGGGGTCCTCCTCCTGGAGCTGGTACAGCCTGGGCAGGACCCCGTGGGGGTCGCACCCCTCGGGCAGATCCATGCGGTAGGTGAGCACCGGCTCCAGCACCGGGGCGGCGCTCTCCCCCTCCGCGCCCAGCCCCTGGCCGGGGAAGGTGCGGCTCAGGCCGGTGACGGCGCACACCGTCCCCGCCTCGGCCGCGTCCACGCTCTGGTATTTTTCCCCGGAGTAGATGCGGATCTGGTCGGCCTTCTCCCGCCAGACCTGGTCCTCCGGCACGTTCACCCCCTGGTTGGTGAGCACGTCCTTCACCCTCAGGCGGCCGCCGGTCACCTTCAGCCAGGTGAGGCGGGCGCCCTGGCCGTCCCGGGTGATTTTGAACACCCGGGCGCCGAACTCCTCCGGCCGCACCGGCCGGGGGGCGTACCGCTCCAGCCCCTCCAGCAGGTCGTCCACCCCCTCCAGCTTCAGGGCGGAGCCGAAGTAGCAGGGGAAGAGTTTCCGCCGGGCTGTCAGGGCGGCCAGCGCGGCGTCATCCAGGGTCCCGGCATCCAGATAGGCGGCCAGGGCATCCTCGTCGCACATGGCCGCGTTTTCCAGCAGGGCCTCCCGGTCCTGGTCCGGGGTGAAGTCCACGCAGGCGTCGCTCAGTTCCCGCTTCAGGGCGGCCAGCACTTCCCCCCGGTCCGCCCCGGCCAGATCCATTTTATTGATAAAGAGGAAGACGGGCACCTGGTAGCGCTCCAGCAGCCGCCAGAGGGTGCGGGTGTGCCCCTGCACCCCGTCGGTACCGCTGATCACCAGCACGGCGCAGTCCAGCACCTGGAGGGTGCGCTCCATCTCGGCGGAGAAATCCACATGCCCCGGGGTGTCCAGCAGGGTGAGGGTGCGGCTCGCCAGGGGGAGCACCGCCTGCTTGGAGAAGATGGTGATGCCCCGCTCCCGCTCCAGGCTGTCGGTATCCAGAAAGGCGTCCTGGTGGTCCACCCGGCCCAGCCGTTTCAGGCGGCCGCCCCGGTAGAGCAGCCCCTCGGACAAAGTGGTCTTGCCCGCGTCCACGTGGGCAAGCAGTCCCACCGTCAGCTGTTCCATGCGCCCGCCTCCCTTTCGTCGTTTTCCTTCAGTATACCGGGATAAAGGCCGGATTGCAACCGGAAAAGTCCCCGGACAAAAAGCGGGCAAGTTTTATATTGAATTTGGACAGTCGGATAAATGATGTCCGGCTGTTCTTTTGTTTAGGCTTATTAGATTAGGTTAGGAGGTGTAAGGTATGACAACTGAAGTAATGGCAGTTCGGGAACATAAGTTTCTGGGTGAAGATTGTAAGGAGGTAACTGGTTCTTATTTTTATTTGAAGATCACTCAAGATGATGGTCGAGTTGATACTCGTCGTGTTTTTATCGGTGAGGATCGTTTGACTGATTTTGCTTATATCCCTAAGTCCGGAGACAAAGTTCTGGTCTTTGCCAGCAATGGTAAGGTCGTCGATATGCTGAAAAGCAAGTAACCTGGAAAGATGTCACTGATTTCGTAGTCCGCTAATCGCATCTGCAAAGCCGCCGGGTCGCTCCCGGCGGCTGCCCCCCTCCGCTAACAGGGGGGCACTATCTACAAGGGGGAGCAATATGCAGCAGAAGATTGATCACAATGTCGTTCTATACGACTGGCTCAGTTTCACCACAAAGGATTTTACTCCTTTAGGTCTGATTGATTTCCTTGGTCTGGATCATTGTACCTGGACTTCCATGCCCGGTGCGCGTGGCTATAAGGATCGCTTGTATTTCGGATCTATATCCATTCACTTCAATGGCCGTGATGATATGGGTGTTTGGTGTGAGATGTCCGGCCAGGGCTGCCGTTCTTTTGAAGATTTCACGACGCTGCCTAATAAATGGGATGATCTCATTTCTGATCTTCTCTATATGGGTATGCATGTTACCCGTCTTGATGTCGCTTTCGATGACCATACCGGTCTTCTTGATATAAACCGCATTGCTGCCGATACTGAGCAGCAGCATTTTGTTTCCCGCATGAATTCCTGGCAGTGTACTCGTTCTAACAAGGGTACCAGCGTTCAGATTGGCAGCCCTCAATCTAAAGTTCTTGTTCGGATCTATGACAAAGCTGCCGAGCGCGGCTTTGAAGAAGCTGATCAGGTCCATTGGGTTCGTGTTGAGCTGCAGCTGCGGGATGACCGTGCTTCTGAGTTTTTGAAGATTCCCATGAGCATCGGCGAATCCTTTGCCGGTGTTCTTCTCAATTATCTTCGGTATGTTGAACCGGATGATTCTGATACTAATAAGTCCCGCTGGGTCATGACAGATTACTGGGCTGCTTTATGTGACGGTGTCAGTAAGATACGGATCTATGTTACTCCCGGTGGTGAATACAATGCCGAGAAGCTTCACCACTATGTTTTTGATATGGCCGGCAATGCCATAGACTGTGCGCTTGAACTTTGCGGTGGTGATATTTCACGCTTCATGGGCTATCTTACGCAGCGTTCCTGCAAGCCTAATCCGAAGTATGAAGTGCTCAAGCGCCAGTATTATGATTATCTGGAGAATATCGCTGCTGATGCAGCTCAATGGTTCCCCGTCGAAGACGATCCTATTCCGGAGTTCCTCCCTGGTTACATCGCTCCTTCACCTGAGCCTATTTATGAGAACTTGACTTTGTTCTCTGAATAAAAAGAAACCGTGATTTCTCACGGTTCCTTGTTTCTTCTTTTATTCTTTTCTTTTATACCAGTACCTTTTCTTGAGGTTTTCCCAGTATCCTTGGAGACTATGATCGTTTGTTTCCCAGCAGTATTTTGTTCGGTCTATTCCTAAAACTATAAGGACTAATCCTATCAACGCGATCATTTTTACTTCTCCTCTCGGTGGTGATTTTGCTGTGTATAAGCGAATTATAACATGTTTTCTCTCTCTTGCAATAGTTTTTACTCTTTGTTCACCTCTTGTTGCTTTTGCTTCATCTGGTGGGGTATCTTCTTCTAATAAGTATTCTTCTCCTACCGGCGGTTCTTTGCTTCTTGATACTGCTTCTGTTGTTGCTTGGCAAGAGTGGTTTAATATCAACAAGACTCCCATCCTCTCTGATTTAGGCTCTGCTTTTACTGGAAATGCTCTTTTTTCTTGTTTCGATGCCGCTATGCGGCGTTCTGGTGTCGGCTTATGTAAGACTACTGATGTTCTCCATTCTTGTGCTTTTAACTGGAACCTTGGTTTCTATGAAGATTTGATATCTAATCATCTGCTTTCTATTTCTTCTTCTTTTAAATCTACATATTTTAAGCCTGTAGTGGATTTTGATGCTCAGCTCGATGTTATTCGTTTAAAGGACTCTTACTCTGGCCTCTGGCTCGTCAATTCTTCCGGCCATTTCCCTTACTACCGCCCCTCTGACTCCGGCTCCGGCACTACTCCCGCCATTGAGCGTGTCGGCAAATGGAACCTCGCTGCCAATTACACTACATCTACCGAACTCTGGCATGTAGTCTCCAATTATGAGCTCAACGAGTATCGGGAAATGTGGCTGGATGTCTACCCGGCCTGCCGCATTGCTGAGACTTCCAATTTCTATTGGCTCACCGTCAACTCCGGCGGTCGTGCTCTGGTGCTCTGCGATAAGTACGGTTATCCCTACTATCTGCCCAAGGATAAGAAAACTGCCGTCACCACGCCGCAGAATTACTACCAGGACACCACCAATCAGTATGTCGATAATACCACCAACAACTTTTACGATTACGAAACTAATGAGTATAACCAGTACGACAATAGCACCAATGTCAATGTCTATGACGGCGGTGCAGCTTTGGTAGGCTCTCCCATTGATGTTAATAACGGTATCATCAATGTTGGCGGAGAACTGCAATACATTGACAATCTTACCTATGACGCTTCCACTCAGACCTACTATGTGGATGCCCATGATGAGTATACCTATGATACTACGAACAACTACTACACTACGAACAATTACAGCTACTTCGTCCAGTATCATATCGACTATACTTCCATTACCTACATTGGCCAGACGGCGGAATATGACAAGCGCTATGAGCTTTACTATCAGCTGCCGGATGGCCGTTCCTCCGCAGATCTGACCGCCGAAGATCTGGAGCAGCTCTCCACCGTCTTTGCGGATGTCGTTCCCTATACCCGTTCTGCCGATAATGCTGATCTCCGTTTCCTCTATCATTTTGACGGTAATACGGAAGATAGCTCCTATTGGTCTTACTGTACTTCCTTTGATTGGGCCTCCGGCGCTTCTCTCACTTATATGGATGAGGGTACCTTTAACGGCGCTCTCTATCTGGATGAGACGGAGCATGAGTTTACTATTTCGCTTCCCGGTAATGATTTGGGGTCCGACTTCACTTTCCAGTTCCGGTACTATCAATCCCACACTGTGAGTGCCCAGCTGGACAGCTACATTAAGTTTGGTGATGAGACGCTTTTTCAGCTTGATGGCGCCAAGTACTATAACGGCTCCGGCATGGCCATTTGTTCCACTTCCATTGGTAACTGGAATGAGATCTGTCTTATGAAGAAGGACTCCGTTCTTTATTATTTCATCAATGGCGTGGCCTATGGCAGCGTTTCGGACAATGTCTATCATTCGCCTACGATCACATTTCACTTTGGCAGCTCCCAGCAGACCTATTGTAAACTTGACGAAATGCGTTTAACGAAGGCTGCCATTTATACCCCCGGTGTAAATTACACTCCGTCTGCTGTGCCTTATGATACGAACCTTTCGCTTGTTCTGCCGGACTCTCGCGTTCCTCTTGCTGATGAAGTGATGGTGCTCCATCGGTCTGAGAATAATATGTTGACTCCTTTGGGGCTTGATGACTGGACTGTTCCTAATGCTGTTTCCTCTCTTTCTGCTTTCAACCTTAATTCTAATAATGCTTCTTCGTATTCACCCGGTTTTGGTTTGTACCCGATTTCTTCTGTTCCATCTTTTAATTCTGTTTCTACCTCTTTCCCTGCTTGTAATTTTGGTCGTATCGAGTTTTGCAAATTCTCTGTTCCTCTTGCTTCTTATTGGCTTGAAGGTAATATTTCTTTGTTTCTTCCTACTTCGACAAAAGATTTTTTTGACGCTTCAAAAACTTATTGTTTTTCTGTCCTTCTGAGTGATGGTTCTTTTTCTTATTGTACTTTTACTCCTGTGGATGGTAAATCTGTTTCTTTGCTTTCAACGGTAAATTCTTCAGTTATTTCTTTTAAATCTTCCAATGTTTCTAAATGTGTTTTTTCTGCTAATCCTATTACCGGTCAATCTGGTACTTCCAGTTCTCCTCTTCTTTTTGGTATTTCTGTCTGTTCATCTGCTGATTGTGATGTTGTTTATATGGAGATTGTTGAGGGAGACAAGCCCGATTTCTCTGTCACTTATGAGTCCGCTTTCTATGACCCGGAAGAGATGAAAGAGTCTCCCGTCCTTGCCGTCCGCACCAATCGCCCCATTACCGGCTACCAGATCGGCGGTGTCCGTCCCTCTTACCCTGAAAAAGGCCTTGTCTATGCCATGGTTGAAAACTCCCGTATTCTCTCCTTGCAGCAGTATACCGGTTATGCCTGGGAGGAAGTGGACGGTCGCATTTGGACGGGTGAACGCTGGATCCCTTATAGCTCCTTTGATGTTTTTACGCTGCAGGACTTCTACGACATCATCGGCGGCTCCGGCGAGGATTATGAGTACATCTACACCGAGTCCGGCTTCTGGTCGTGGCTTCAGAAAGCCTGGGGCAATATGATGGCCAAGCTCGATTCTATCATTGCTGCCCTCGGTGGCGATTCTCCCGGATCCGGATCCGGTTCCGGAGCTGATGATAGCACTTCCTCTCTCTGGCAAACTTTGCTTGACTTCCTGTCTTCCATACTCGGTAAAGTTCTTTCCCTTGTCAGCGATCTTCTGGGCTTCTTTTTCGATTTCCTTTCTGATACCGTTGTCTCCGGCGTTCGCAGCTTTTTTGATTCGGTGATGTCTGTCAGTATCATTGAGTTCTTCCAGCGGGAGGAGCCGATCCTGGATGAGAACGGTGAGCCTGTCCTGGATGAGAACGGTGAGCCAAAGACAATTATAGCTACTGCATTACCCTCCGGAGTGGCTGCTATCTTTGCTTTCTTCAGTGGGCTGTTTCTGATCCTGCCGGCTGAGATCCGCTTTGTATTTGTTTTTGGCCTGGTCGTAACTCTTTTCTTTGCTGTTGTCAATAAACTGCTCGGTTCATAGGAGGTGTTCCCGGATGTTTGATGTTCTTGCACTTCTCTTTTCCTGGCTGCCTTCTCCTTTGGCTGAGTTAGTTTTTGGCGCTTTCTGCCTGCTCCTCGTATTTATCCTGATCAAGATCATTGGTTGGATCCTGGATCTGATTCCTTTCTTCTGAGGTGATTTCTATGGTTCTGATTGAGATCTGGCAAGGCATTTTAGTACCTGCCTGGGGTTTCTTTACGGAGACGCCTGTACCCGGATTTGAGTCTGTAACATTTGCAGATCTATTGATTGCTATCATGCTTATCAATGTTGCTCTTGTTATATTACGCAGCGTCTTTGGTTTTGGCCATGACGGCACCTCTTCCAGATCTGGCACTCCCCGTAATCCAAAAATCTCCGATGAAAGAAAGGGTGATGAGCTTTGAGACATTTCTTCGCTTTAGCAGCTGCGTTCCTCTTTTGCTGCTTCCTGACCTTTCCTGCTTCTGCTTCTGATGTCCAGGATCCTGCTCAGGATGATTATTCTCCCGTTGTTCTGACTGCTGATTCTTCAGCTGATCCTCTTAGTGTTCCGGGCGATGTCGTTTCCGTAGATGACCGGTCCACTTACATTGAAGCTTTGGAAGTCATCCTCGGCCCTTATAATCCCCGCACTATGACTGTAACTTCCTATCTCCCGGATGGGACAGTTGTTACCAGTGAGACTCCCATCTCCGGCCTTGCCGGTTTGGATGTTTCCTGGATCGCCGGCTGTTTTCTTCTTTCAGTGCTTCTGATCGGTATCATTAAGCTTGTTGGGGTGGTGATCCGCAATTGAGCGAGATGATTGATTTTACTGTTCAGCTTCTCTCTGCTGTTTCTGATTTCATTGCTTCTCCGCCTATTTTCTATCTTTTTGGTGTTATCCTTTTCCTGATCGTTTGTAAGGCTTTGAAGTCCCTGCTTTCCTGGTAGTTTACTACATCGTAAGATGAGTAAAAATATAATAATGGAGGTTATGTTATGAATCCTACTGTTTTGGCTCTGTCTGCTGAGGCCGGTACCCGTGGTCTGACCGATATCCTCTCCGATGCCGGCGAGGTTGTCACTTCCGTGGTTGGTTGGGTTCCCAAGGTGGCGAACCTGGTCATGGATACTCCCATCCTGCTGATCGGTTTCTCCATCTCCCTGGGCCTGCTGGCCATTAAGGTTTTCCAGCGTCTTCGCGGCTGATCTACATGCCCCTGCCCGCCGCCAACGGAGTGCGGCGGGTGGGGGCATTCCTCTTGAGGTGATCTTATGCTGTATTTACTTATTGCTGCTTTTCTCCTTTATCGGTGGATCTTTCCGAAACCTTCCCCCAATATTCTCAATGTTTATTTTGGTGTTCCCGGCTCCGGTAAGACTACCTTTGCTGCCTATCTTGCTAAGCAGCATATGCGTGAGTCCAGGATCATTCGTTTTGCCCGTAAGCATTCCGGCAAACTTTCTTCCTGGCTCCTGAATGATACTTCCTTTTTCCGCCGTGCCGGTGCTGTCTATTCCAATGTTCCTATCACCGGCACTTATACTTTGGATCCTAAAACCGATATCGGTAATTACATGATCGAGAATGCAAAGGTCTTGATCGACGAGGCCGGTATTGAATATAATAACCGTAACTTTAAGACCTTCCCGAAGGAAGCGATCTATTGGTATAAGTATCACCGGCATTATAAGTGCAGTGTTGATGTCTTTTCCCAGTCCTATGAGGATATGGATGTTACGCTGCGTCGTTTGGCCCAGAACTATTTTGTGGTCAAAAAGTCCTTCTTCCCTTATTTTGTCGTCCGTAAGCGTATCCGGCGCAAGATCGGTATTGATGATATGACCCATCAGATCATGGATAAATTTTATTTTGGTATTCCTGTCCTTGATACCAAGTGGATATTCTGTCCGCCTCTCTGGAAGCTTTTTAACTCCTTCTCTCGGAAGGAGCTTCCGGCTAAAGATTGGAATATCTGGTAGATCTCCTTTGTGTAACACAATTTCCCGATCGCTGCCGTGTTCTGGATCTCAATTCTGTGTTACGCCGCAAAGTCTATGGGTGCTGCCCAGTTTAATATTTTACGGGGATAGTTGTTCATCCAGTCTTGGATCTCAGCTATCCTCTTTTTTGTTATTTTTGTGAAGTCTGTTCCTTTGGGGAAGAACCGGCGTATCATTCTGTTGTGGTTCTCGTTGGATCCTTTCTCCCAGGCTGCATAGCTGTGGCAGTAATAGATATCAAAGCGCTTTCCTCCTCGGATCGACTCAATCAATTTGTCATGTTCCATGAATTCCATCCCGTTGTCTGTTGTGATAGATTTAAACCGTTCTTTGAAGTCCGGGTATTTGTGCTCCAATTTATTAAACACTTCTCTGATCGTGGCTGCTTTTCGGTTCGGCAGCTTGAAGATCAGTTCATATCTGCTGGCTCGCTCTGTAAGGGTTAACAGTACCGGCTTCGTTTCTGCTTTACCTATGATCAGATCCATCTCCCAGTGTCCCAGCTCTTCCCGGTTGTTGATCCATTCCGGCCGGTCTGTGATGCTGGGCAGCTGTGCATGTACGATCCTCTTTATTGGCTTATAACTCTGTTTCTTTTTCTTTGATTTGATCCATAGTGCCTTATTCGTTAAGTGTAGGAAGACGCCTTTGTCTATGTAGCTGTACAGAGTGGTTGCACATACTGTTGTTTGATAGCCGGCTCTCTGAGCCGCTGCCAGAGCTGCTGCAGGTGAATATCTATCATTCAGGATCTTCTTCTCCAGGAAGTTTGCATAGTCGTGATCATTGCCGATCTTCAACGGCCTGCCCTTTGCGGTCTGGTTGTACTTGTGGATCTGCTGGGCCTTGTCCGCCGAATATCTCTCCTCGTAGTCGTAGTTCACATTATGCATATAGGCTCCTCGTTTTAGCTCGTTGTAGATGGTTTGCCGGCTGAAGCCCAGCTGCTTGGCAATCTGAGCGACTGGGATCCTGGCTTTTCTGAGTGCTTCAAGCTGTAAACGCTCATCCCTTGTCATGTAGTGCTGTTTGTCCATTCTATCCCATCCCATCCTGATCTAATCGGAACCGCCCATAGCCGGAGCCATGGGCGGTTCTATTGTAACACATCTTTTGTTGTCGGTGCTCTGGATCCGGCTCGCTGCAGAGGCGTCATTGTGTTACGCTTCGTAGTTTGGCCACTCATCTAAGGCCCGACCGATCGCATAATCAAGATCCTGGAATTTCCTTTCCAAGTTGCTTAGCTGGTTTAGCATCCTGGCATATCGGCTGCTGGCTTCGGCCATTTCCTGCTTTTTTGCGTTAATCTTCTTCTCTATTTCCTTCAGCTGTTTCTCTTTCTCTGGCAGCTCCCACATGCAGCGGGTTACCAGAGCTTCAAACTTCGCGGTGAAGGTTTCGCCGGCCTGGGCTTCGATCATCTCGATCATGGTATCGCTGAAGCGCATAGAGCGGATGTTACTTTTTGCTGCCATGATTATTCCCCCTCTATTTCTTTGAGTGCTTGGGAGAATGCCCATAGTCTTTGCCCTCGTTCATGGTGGTTGTAGCACATTTCATCTGCCAGATTTAAGCAGAAGCCTACAATCCAATTGCTTGTATCAGTGTTTGAGTTTAAGATACTTATGAGTTGTTTTCTGTATTCTGTTTTGACTTCTTGGAGTTCTTTCCTTGTCATAGTTCGTATCTCCCATAGTGAAGTGTGGTGTGGAGCACAGCTCGCTGCGAGCTGTGCTTACTTACCATACGCAAGCAAAACGGCCCCTGTCATAGGGGACCGTGGAATAAATCCAGTGCGCACACTGGTTTTATGCCGCGAAAGCCCCTTGACTGGGGCCTTTTTTCTTGCTATTCGTATTACATCAACTGACGCCGGGCGTCATCCTGGGAGATCTCTTTGTGTTACGGTGTCAAAATTCTTGTTGACATTTGCCCCCGGACAAAAAGCGCCCCCGGCCGCGGGCCCGTCATCCGCAGCCGGGGGCAAAAATTTCACCTGTCAAATCAGAGCGTTCCGTGCTCTGCCCGGGCCGCGGGTCCGTCGCCCGCGGCCGGAGGAAAAAGGGTATTTGCAACACCGTCCGACAGCCCTGAGGGCCCGTCTTGACCGGGGCGGCTCCGCCGCGCCCGGCTTTTGGAACGGCCGGTCCCGTCCGCGGCGGCAGATCTCCCGGGGGGACAGGGGGAGCTTGCGCCCCGGCCTGTAAGAGGCCCGCCGCTTTGTCCGGAAGCCGCCGGTCTTACTCAGCCTTGCGCTTGCGGATCTCCTCGATCATAACGGGCAGCACCTGCATGGCGTCGCCGATGATCCCTACGTCGGCCACATCAAAGATGGGGGCGTCCTCATCCTTGTTGATGGCCACTACATAGCCCGAGCCGGACATGCCGGACACGTGCTGGGTGGCGCCGGACACGCCGCACGCGATGTACAGCGCCGGGGCCACGATCTTGCCGGACTGGCCCACCTGGTGGGCGCGGGAGACCCAGCCGTCCTCAATGGCGGGGCGGGTGGCGCCCACCACGCCGCCCAGGACCTGGGCCAGCTCCTCCACCAGGGCGAAGTTCTCCTTGCTGCCCATGCCGCGGCCGCCGGTGACGATGACCTTGGCCTCCTCCAGGTTGACAGACTCGGAGATCTCCTTCACCGCCTCCAGCACGCGGGCCTTGACCGCACCGGCCGGGACCTCCACGGTTTCGGCGGTGACGGGCGCGGCCGCGCCTGCCTCGGGCTTGCTGAACGCGCCGGAGCGGATGGTGACCGCCATGGGCACGGTATCCGCCGCCACGTCGTTGAGCACCGTGCCGCCGTATACGGGCACGGTCCACACGGGGGCGCCGTCCTCCACCTTCAGGGCGGTGGCATCCTGCACGCTGCCCAGGCCCAGGCGGGCGGACAGGCGGGCGGTGAGCTCACGGCCCAGAGGGGTGTTGCCCGCCAGCACAGCGGCGGGCACGTATTTGTTCACCATGGCCTCCAGCGCGCAGACATAGGCGTCGCTGCAGCCCTCGCCGAAGGTGGGACCCTCCACGGTGATCACGCCGTCACAAAACGCGGCGGCCTTTTCCCCAGCGGCGGCGCCGCCGATGACCAGCCCCAGCACTCTGCCGCCGGTGAGTCCGGCCAGGGTGCGGGCCGGGGCGAGGCTCTCCAGCCCCACGTTGACCGGCTTGTCCTCCTTCTGCTCCAGGAAGACCAGAATATCCTTGCGATTGCCCCAATCCATGACCGTCTCTCCTTTACAGCACCTTGGCGTCCACCATCATGGCCACGACCTTGAGGGCGGAATCCGCGCAGGTTTCCTCTTTGACTTTCACGCCGGCCTGGCGCTTGGCCGGCTCGTAGACCCGGACCACATGGGCGGCGGGCTTGCCGGGGTCCACGTTCTCCAGCTCGGCGGCGGAGAGCACGGGGATGGGCATCTTGCGGGCGGCCATCTTGCTCTTGATGGTGGGATAGCGGGGGTCGTAGGCGGGCTTGTTCACCGTCACCACGCAGGGGGTGGCGGTCTCCACCTTGCGGTAGCCCTCTTCGGTCTCCTGTCTGGCGCAGATGCCGCCGGCGGTCTGCTCGATGTCCACCAGGACAGTGATCACACCCCCGCCCCGGGTCTCGGCCCGCTGGGGACCCAGCTGGCCGGTGGCCCGGTCGGTGGCCTCGCGGCCGCAGAAGATCAGGTCGAAGGGTTTTCCGGCTTCGGTCTCAAGCCGCTTGATGGCGGCTGCGAGGATCTTGCTCTTGCCCAGGGTGTCGGCCCCCTCAAAGGCGGGGTCGCTGACCAGATATCCCTGGTTGGCGCCCACGGCCAGGCAGGTCTTCACCGCGTCCCGGGCCCCCTCGGGGCCGACGGTGATGGCGGTGATGGTGCCCCCCACCGCCTCCTTCAGGCGGGTGGCCATCTCCAAGGCGTAGGTATCGAAGGCGTTGACCACATTGGCCACGCCGTCCAGGTTGACTTCCTCAGTGCCCGGCTTCAGGTGGATCTCCACCGAGTCGTCGGGCACCTGCTTCAGACAGACCAGAATCTCCATGTCGTCTCCGCTCCTTGCTCAGAATCTGCCAATGGTGTTGTTGGCCACCACGATGCGCTGCACCTCGTTGGTACCCTCGAAGATCTGGAAGATCTTGGCGTCCCGCAGCAGCTTCTCCACCGGGTACTCACGGCTGTAGCCGTAGCCGCCGAACATCTGGATGGCCTCGGAGGCCACCTCCATGGCGATGTCAGAGGCGTAGCACTTGGCAATGGCGGACTCCTTGCTGTAGGGCAGGCCCTTGTCCATCAGGGTCAGGGAGTGGGCCACCATCTGGCGGGCGGTCTCGATCTTGATGGCCATGTCGGCCACCTTGAACTGGAGGGCCTGGTTCTTCAGCACGGGCTTGCCGAACTGGACGCGCTCCTTGGTGTAGGCGATAGCCTCCTCCATGGCGCGCTGGGCAATGCCGGTGGCCACGCAGCCCATCCAGGTGCGGGCCTGGTCCAGGGTCTTCATGGCGATGGAGAAGCCCTTGCCCTCGGCGCCGATCAGGTTGGAGGCGGGGATGCGGCAGTCCTCAAACACCACGTCGCAGGTGTTGGAGGTGCGGATGCCCATCTTGTCCTCCTCATGGCCGGTGGACAGGCCGGGGGTGCCCGCCTCCACGAAGAACATGGAGATGCCCTTCACGCCGGCGGACTTGTCGGTCATAGCGGTGACGCAGTAGAAGGAGGCCACGCCGCCGTTGGTGATGAAGCACTTGCGGCCGTTGAGGATGTAGCTGTCGCCGTCCTTCACTGCGGTGGTCTTGCCCGCGCTGGCGTCGGAGCCGGCGCCCGGCTCGGTCAGGCAGAAGGCACCGAAGCCGCCGTCCACGATGATCTGGCAGGCGCGCTTCTTCAGCTCCTCGCTGCCGGCGATGAGCACGGGCTTGGTGCCCAGGCCGCTGGCGGAGATGGTGGTGGCAAAGCCGGCGTCGGCCTTGGCCATCTCCTCAAACAGGGCGGCCACGTCCACACGGCTCAGGCCCATTCCGCCGTACTCCTCGGGGACCTCCAGCATGTGCAGCTGCATCTCGATGGCCTTGTCATAGATCTCCTTGGGCCACTCGCCGGTGCGGTCATACTCCTTGCACTGCTCCTTGACTTCCTTCTCGCAGAACTCCTTGACGGCGCCCAGCAGCTCCTGGGCCTCTTCCGAAATCAGATACGCCATGGTGATTTCCTCCTTAAATATTTTCTCTTTTTGATCTATCTTGGAACCGGCCGCCGCTTACAGCTTGTAGCAGACCTTTCCGGGGTTGAGGATCATGTTGGGGTCGAACACCTGCTTGATGCCCTCCATCAGGCGCATGTTCACGGGGCCCACCATCTGGGCCAGGTAGTCCAGCTTGCCGTGGCCGATGCCGTGCTCGCCGGAGATCTGGCCGCCCAGCTCGGTGGCCTTGGCGTAGGCGCGCTTCATGAAGTCGGCCACCTGGCGCTCGAACTCCTCCAGCTCCATGTCGTTGGAGCAGTTGTAGATGTGCAGGTTGCCGTCGCCGGCGTGGCCGAAGCTCTTGACCTCAAAGTCGTAGTCGGCGGCGATGGTGTTGATGAACTTGACGTAGTTGGCGATCTCGTTGACGGGGACCACCACGTCGCTCTCGTCCAGCAGCTTGGTGTTGGCCTCGATGGCCTCCAGGAAGGTGGAGCGGGCGGCCCAGGCGTCCTTCTTCAGCTGGGGGGTGTCGGCCACCAGCACGTCCAGAGCGCCGGCCTCCAGCACGATCTCGGAGGCCTGCTCGATGATCTCGGTGAGCTGGTCCTCATTGTCACCGTCGAAGGTGACCAGCAGGTAGGCGTTCACGTCGCTGCCCTCAAAGGTCTGGGGGAAGGTGCTCTTGCCCAGGTAAGCCTCGCTGAGGCGGACGATCTCCCGCTCCATGAACTCCAGGGCCTGAGGCTGCAGGCCGGAGCGCATCAGCTTGGGCACGGTGGCGATGCAGTCCTCCAGGTTCTCGTAGAGGACCACCAGACTGATGACCTCCTTGGGGGCGGGGATGAGCTTCAGGGTCAGCTCGGTGATGACGCCCAGGGTGCCCTCGGAGCCCACCATCAGGTTGAGCAGAGAGTAGCCGGAGCTGGTCTTGGACACGCTGGCGCCCAGGTGGACGATCTCACCGGTGGGGAGCACCACGGTCATGGCCCGCACATAGTCCCGGGTGGCGCCGTACTTGACGGCCCGCATGCCGCCGGCGTTGGTGGAAACGTTGCCGCCCAGGGTGGCGAACTTCTCACCGGGATCGGGGGGATACAGGAAACCCTGCCTGGCCGCGTCCTCGGCCAGGTCGTTGAGCAGCACGCCCGCCTGGACCCGGACCACCATGTTCTCGGTGTCGTAGGAGAGGATCTTGTTCATCTTGGTGGTGGAGAGCACCACACCGCCGTGGATGGCCACCGCGCCGCCGGTCAGGCCGGTGCCGGCGCCCCGGGGGATGACGGGCACATGGTGCTCGTTGCACAGCTTCATCACCGCGGCCACCTCCTCGGTGCTGGTGGCCTCCACCACCACCTCGGGCATGGCCTTGCCGTAGATGGGCATCTCGTCGTGGGAGAAGTCCTCGTTGATGTCCCCGCCCACGCTGACATGGCCGGGCGCGGCCGCTTTCAGCGCTTCGATCAGTTCGGGAGTCACTTTTTCATACTGGCTCATGATCAATTCCCCTTTGATTGATAAATGGATTTTATTTGTTCTTTACGATGACCGACACGCCGTCGGGAATTACGGTAATGGGGCTGTCCGCGCGGCCCAGCAGCCGGTCCGCCAGGGCGATGGCGGCGGGCAGGTCGGGGGCCCAGTGCAGCTGCATGGCCTCCACCATCTCCCGGGGGGCCTGGGTGACCATGATCACGGGGTGCTGCAGCAGCACCCGGCAGAGGATCTGGGCCTCCCACTGGTCGGGGATGGTCCGGTCGCTGGGGGTGGCCAGGAAGCGGGCCATGATCTTCTCCTTGTCCTTCTCGCCCGCGAAGGTGTCGTACAGGGACTTGCCGCCGTGGCCGTCGGTACAGGCGGAGACCATGATGATCACGCCGCCGGGTTCACAGGTGGCCTCGGCCGCCGTCATGCCCTTCACGGACTGATAGATGTTCTGGTCCAAGGGGTAGCCGCCGTTGGTGGTGACGACGATGGGGGCGGGTACCGCGTCCACGCCGGAGAGGGATTCCACAAAGGCGCAGCCCTTCCGGTGGGCCTGGTCGTAGTGGCCGGCGAAGGCGGCGATGACCTTCTTGTCCGCGTCGATGACCACGTTGCAGATGAAGGCCAGCTTCGCCTGCCCGGCGGCGTAGAGCATATCCCGGTGGATGGGGTTGCCGTCCAGAATGCCGGTGCGGGAGAAGGGGCTGTCAATGAAGGCGGAGCAATGGTTGGCCAGCACGGTGACGCGGCTGGCCACGCCGGGGAGCACGCTCTTGCGCCCGCCGGAGAAGCCGGCGAAGAAGTGGGGCTCGATAAAGCCCTCCCCTACCAGCAGGTCGGCCTGGGCGGCAATTTTATTGATGAGCAGCTCGCCGCCGGAGGGCAGGGTGCCCAGATGGACCATGTCCTCGGCTTTGCCGCTCTCATGCACCACAAAGCGCAGGCCGGAATGGCGGTAGAGCTCCTCGCCGTACTTGTCCAGCAGCTCCGCCTCGGTGGTGGGCCGGTGGAAGCCGGTGGCCACCAGCACGGTGATGTCCGCGTCGGGATTGCCCGCGCGGATCTCCTTCACCAGCTCGGGCAGGATGACCTTGCTGGGCACCGGGCGGGTGTGGTCGCTGGAGATGATGACCACGTTTTGCTTTCCCCGGGCCAGTTCCTTCAGGCGGGGACTGCCGATGGGCTGCTCCAGCGCCCGGCGGACCAGTTCCGCCTCGCCGGCGGCCGGATGGTAGCTGTGGGCTTTGGACCAGAGCACCCCGGCCAGACGGCTGTCGGGGATCTCCGCCTGGACCTTGCCCCGTCCGTAGGGCAGCGCGATACTTGCCATTTGTGCTTCCTCCTTTTTATCCGATCAGGCTCATCAGGGGATGGCCCAGCAGTGCGATGAGGCCGAACACCACCACAAAGAGGATATAGTAGCCGATGGACGAGCGGAGGATCCGACTCTCCTGGCCCACGGTGTCGGTGGCGGCGGTGGCAATGGAGATACTCTGGGGGGAGATGATCTTGCCGGCGGTGGCGCCGATGGTGTTGGCCGCCACCAGCCACGTGCTGTCCATGTTCAGGGCCGCCGCGGTCTCCGCCTGGAGCCCGCCGAACAGCACAGAGGCGGAGGTGGCGCTGCCGGTGACGAAGGTGCCGATGGAGCCGATGAGGGGGGCCACCACCGGGTAGAAGGAGCCAGTGATGCTCACCAGGAAGAGGGCGATGTCCCCGGTCATGCCGCAGTAGCCCATGATCTTGGCGGCCGCCAGGATGGAGACCAGGGTGATGATGGTCTTGTACATCTGCTTGAGGGTGGCCAGGAACACCTGCCCCATGACCCGGCCGCCCGCCTTCTGCAGGCAGCCGCCGATGATGGCGGCGATAAAGATCAGCACGCCGGGGGTGTTGATCCAGGAGATACTGTACGGGCTGGCCCCCTCGCCGGAGTAGATGGGGAAGGAGCTCTTGACAGCGGCCAGCGCGTCGTGGATGGGGGGCACCAGGTTGGAGGTGAGCAGCAGGAACACGAAGATCAGGATAAAGGGCGACCAGGCCAGCAGGGCGGACCGGGCGGTCAGCCGCTCCCCCTTCTGTTCCGTGCCGGGGAGGGCGTAGGCCGGATCCGGCTTGCGCATGAACACCCTGGAGAGCAGGATGGTGGCCACCATGCACACCACCGAGCCGGTGACCACGGGCAGCTCCGCGCCCACGAACCTGGCCACGATGAATTCCGGGATCACAAAGGCCAGACCGGAGCCCAGCGCCACGGGCCACACGCCCTTGAGGGCCTTGACACCGCCGCCGGTCATCATGACCATGATCAGCGGGGTGACCACCACCATCAGGGCCAGCTGGACCACTACCACCACAGCGGTGGCCGCGGCGTCCAGCCCCGCCACGGAGGCGGCGGTGATGGTGGGGATACCGATGGAGCCGAACGCAGTGGGAGTGGCGTTGGCCACCAGACACACCAGGGCGGAAAAGATGGGGTCGAAGCCCAGGCCGCACAGAATGCCGGCGGGGATGGCCACCGCGGTACCGAAGCCCGCCATGCCCTCCATGAAGCCGCCGAAGCCCCAGGCGATGATGAGCACCAGCACCCGCTTGTCGCCGGTGACGGCGGTGAGCATGCTCTTGATGGTCTCCATAGCGCCGGTGCGCACCGTCAGATTATAGGTAAAGACGGCCGCCACAATGACCAGGGAGATGGGCCACAGTCCCATGACCGCACCCTCCAGGCCGCCGGTGACGACCTCCATCGCGGGGCTCTGCCAGTAAAACAGGGCCAGCACGATGGTGATGACCAGTGCGATGGGGCAGACTTTATAAGCCGGCAGCTTGAGTACGCTCAAAGCCACCGCCAGCCAGATGATGGGGAGCAGCGCCAGGATGAATCGCAGGAACACAGGTACGCACTTCCTTTTTGCAGTTCAATTGGTTCTACCACATCAAGTGCTTCCTTGCACCATTTTTCGTCTGCCTTTTGTTTTCGACCAAATATTATGCGTGATTTTCCAAGAAGTCAAGGCAATTCTGGACGGTATTTTCAGTTTTGTATGATTAGCTAAAGTGTCCCCCGCTTTTTTGTGCATTTTTGGTCCTACCATTTTTCTCAAATTGGCACTACCTTTGCATCTGCTTGATTTCTGTGCTATAATACTGTAAACTGTTCCTTACTTTTTTCTCACGAAAGGTCGAAACCACAATGGCAGAGCAACCAAAATCCTATGAACGCGTCCTCACCTATCTGGAAGACGCTCTGCGCGGCGGAACGCTGGCGCTGGGCCAGCCGCTCCCGCCGGAGCGGGAGCTGGCGGAACAGCTGGGCATCAGCCGCAACTCCGTGCGGGAGGCCATCCGCCTGCTGGAGCACATGGGCTTCGTGGTGAGCAGCCAGGGCGCGGGCAATTTCATCAGCTGCAACATCCAGCGCAACCTGCAGGACTCCTTTGACCTGCTGATGCTCCTTCAGCAGATCGACTACCACCAGCTGGCGGAGCTGCGCGCTGGTCTGGAGCTCCAGGCCGCCCTGCTGGCGGTGGACCGCATCACGGACGAACAAGCCGCCGGACTGACCGTCCTGGTGCGGGAGATGGCCTCCTGTTCCGCTGAGCGGGCCGCCCATCTGGACAAGCAGCTGCACGACACCATCGCCACCATCTCAGGCAATGAGCTGATCATCCAGATCCACCGGGCCCTCTCCTCCACCATCGACCGCTTCATCACCGACATGCGCCGGCGCATCCTGCTGAATTTCCAGACGGGCGCCCAGCTCCAGTACGCCCACGAGCAGATCGCAGACGCCCTGACCCGCCGGGACAAGACCCAGCTCACCCTGGCCATCAACCACCACTTCAACGTGGTCAATTCCAACATGGAGGCCCATTTGTAGACTTTGCCCCAAACGGAAAGACCTCCGCCCGCCGCAGAATATCTGCGGCGGGCGGTGGTCTTCTGCTGTTCACCTGGCCCGGATCGGGCACTTTTATGGGCTGTATCCGTCTCAATGGGCTTCTGCCCGTGGGGGTTCAGGCATAGACTGGCAGTAAAGGGAGGGAATATCCATGCCAAAAATCGTTCTGTTCCGGCGAAAGACTCTGGCCGTCCTGGCCTGCATCCTGGCGGCGGCCGCCATCTTTTACGCGGTGAGCTACCCGTCCACCGTGGGCGCCTACGCCACAGACCGGCAGCTGCCCATCTACTGCGTCCAGCGGGACCAAAAGGTGGTCTCCATCTCCTTCGATGCCGCCTGGGGCAACGAAGACACCCAGCAGCTCATCGACATCATGGCAAAGTACGGCGTAAAGGCCACCTTTTTCGTGGTGGGCGACTGGGTGACCAAGTATCCGGAGTCGGTGAAGGCGCTCCATGAGGCAGGGCATGAGATTATGAGCCACTCAGACAATCACGCTCACTTCAACAGCCTGTCCACCCAGGAGATCGTGGACGACCTGAACCGCTGCGGGGATAAGATCGAGGCGGTGACCGGTGTGCGGCCCACTCTGTTTCGCTGTCCCTACGGAGAGTATGACGACCATGTGATCCTCGCCGTGCGCTCTTTGGGCATCGAACCCATTCAATGGGATGTGGACAGCCTGGATTGGAAAGACCTGTCCGCATCGGAGATCACCCGGCGGGTCACCTCCAAGGTGCAGCCCGGCTCCATCGTGCTGTTCCACAATGCCGCCAAGCACACCCCGGAAGCCCTTCCCGGCATCATCGAAGCCCTGCTGCAGGAGGGCTACACCTTTGTCCCTATCTCCCAGTTGATTCTGGAGGGAGAGTACACCATCGACCATACCGGACGGCAGTGTCCCAAAACATAAAAAACGAAACCGAGGTTTTTCTCCGGTTTCGTCATACTCAGTACCATGCCTTCGCAATTAGGATTCGTAGTGTGATATCGATCATATATCTATGGATACCGGGTGTGTGGAATTGCGGTACGCAGATGGGAGTATGTACTCCGTAGATTGCACCGCGGTGGAGAACGAGCTGGCCCGGAATATGTCCGAACGCTCGGAGCTGGATTATCTGATCTACAATGACCCCATTGGGTATGCAGATCTGGTGCTCAATGGAGATTTGGAAGCGTATCTCAGAAATGTGACGGATTACAAACCTTTGGATAGCTGAAAACATGCAGGAAGGGACGGCGAACGCCGTCCATTCCACAAATCGTCGACAAAGTCAAAGACTTTGTCGACGATTTGATTATATTATTTAATTCCGTTTATATTGAGGTACTCTCTTTTCAATCGAAATGTGGATCAAGCAAAAATCGCTCACATCTGCAGCGGGTCTATGTCAGCGTGGACAGCCGATTTGACCAGACCGGATATATGAGCCCTTCCTGTATTATCCTGGATGGAAAAGCCTACCCGATCGAGGCCATCCGGGATTTTCGTCCTGCGGAAACCATCTGCAGAATGACGGCGACTGCTATACCGTGGTAATAAAAGGTCAGGAGCGTCATCTGTTTTTCGAGCGGGTCGATCCGTCCTTTTCCGGTCGCTTTGGCCGTTGGTATGTCATACCCAACCTGTCATCCTGATGGGAAGGAGTCTTTATGGGTGCTTATATCAGTATTGATCTGAAGAGTTTTTATGCGTCGGCCGAAGCCGCTGACCGGCATTTGGATCCGCTGACGACAAACCTCGTGGTGGCAGATATGTCGAGAACCGAGAAGACTATCTGCCTTGCTGCGTCCCCGGCACTGAAGGCTTATGGCATCCCCGGACGAGCCAGATTGTTTGAGGTAATCCAGCGGGTCAAAGAGGTGTTCATTGATGCCCAGCCGTATCTTGAAACCTATCATAAAAAACGAAACCAGAGATTTTTCTCCGGTTTCGTCATACAGTCGATGCTCTTTGAATGCACTGTCTTTTCATGCGCAATTCAACAAAGCAATAAATTGGCCTCAGTTAAGTAAATCGATTCGCTTCCCAGCAAAACAGCGAGAAGCGGTGCGGCCATAGCTCTTCAGTTACCCGCCTTCGCAATGTTGTTCGTATTACAGGTAATTCTGAATGGGCATATAAGTTGCTGCATAAAAAGGATTCGTGGTATGGTATCGGCCATATACATATGTCATGTTTCTCCAACTGACAGTATTCGAATACCCCACACTATCCAATGTTCCAATGTACTGAGCAAAACAGCCCAAGCCCAGAGGTACATTCACTCCGCACCCAAAGGTTTTAAATGTAACCCCTTGATACCAGCTCTGGTGTCCCTCGTTGTACATTTTGAAAAGGGCATTTGCAATATCCATATTCCCTTTACTATGGCCTACCAGTAGCTCAGGCTGCGCACCGGCTGCATACAGGTCCACCAACTTTTGGGATGCCGGCTCCTCATAGTAGACTCCAGCTACATTAGAAGGCCTACCAATATAATAACCTTGAGGGCCCTCAGTATAAATAGAACCATCTCCATAGCCCACTACAATCGCTGCTACCGGCTGATTCTTAATTTTGGCAATATGCTTCGCAAATGCAGCGGCACCTGTCGAACTGCTCCCAACACCAGGAACCGCAACAATTGAAACTGCGCCGCTGATTACCAAATTCTCTGCTGTCGTTTTAACATAAAACTGGTCATCTGAAGGGTACATGACGATTACATCGCCTTTGTCCAACCCCGCGGTTCCAACCGTTTCGCTCTGGGTCAAGCAGCCTACATTATAATAAGTCACATCTGCCGTTCCTGCGAAAGCAGGAATTGCCAGCGCCGCTGAAAAGAAAACTGCGAGTAGGATGGCGCTTAAGCCTTTCAGAAGCTTCTTCAGCATTGAAATCTTCTCCTTTACTATTCGCTTCGTTCATCAGTTGCGGCAACATTCAAAAAGGCAGGGAATTAAGCGCATAGAGCATCGAGTTAAAACAAGTCATATTGAGTCCGATCCAAATGAACCTTCTTTCTTACTCGTCCTCGTCTTCCGGCTCATCATCTACCGTGACACGGAATTTGAACCGGGGCTCATGGGGCAGAGGCTTGTTCAGCGGCGCAGGATTCTCGGGGCGGGCAGATGCCGGGAAGGCCTTGCCCTCAAGGATGCGGACAAAATGATCCACCACATAGTCGATCTGGGAGGGATCGGTGCGGAACAACCCCCAGTTAAGGCCCAGGAAGTTGGTGGCTCCCATCAGGGTATACGCCAGCACCTCCGTGTCCACATCACCCACATCCCCGGCCTCCTTGGCCTTGTCCAGGCCCTTCTTATAGGCGGCGGCAAAGGTCACGTAGTACTGTTCAAAGAGGTGATAGTCCACATACATGGACTCCCAGATGATATGATACATGTACTGGTTCTCCATAACAAACTCCAGCCATGCTTTCATGCCGACCCGCTCCACCTCCAGACGGGTGGTGCAGCTCTCGATGGACCGGCTCAGATAGCTTCTGATCTTGTGGCTGCACTGGAGCAGCAAGTACTTATAAAGGCTGTACTTGCCGTCAAAGTAGACATAGAAAGTTCCCGTTGCGACACCGGCCAAGCGGGTAATGTCGCTGATCGAGGCCTCATGATACCCTTTTTCGTAAATGACCTGCGCCGCAGCGCTGAGAATGTTATTGAGTGTCGCGCGCCCGCGCTTGGTTCGGGGCATATTGACCAGATTTTCCTGCATTGCCGTTCCCTCAAGTTCTAAATATGAAATATGGATTCAGATCCGAATCAATTATACCCGATATCGCCAACAACTGCAATATGAATCGCTCATCAAATGTTACAGAATACGGAATTGCTCTTTGGTATTATTAAAGAAACCCAGCGTCAGCGCGGTAAAAATCACCGGTTTTTCATACATGGACGCATGGCCGCAGCCGGGAATGATGACATGCTCGCACCCCGGGATGCCGTTGACGATCACCTTTTGCTCCGCCATAGGGGTGAGATAGTCCTCCATGCAGGATACCACCATGGTGGGCGTTTTGATCTCCCCCAACCGACCGGACACATCATAGTCCGCAGCGCTGTTGGTCAAGCGCACCATGGCATCCACGAAGCGGGGGTTCCCGAACACCGGACGGAGGGCCTCCCTTCTGTGCTCCATCCAGGCATTGTTTTCCCGGTAGAACTTGGGGGAATAAATGACCGGAATGGTGGTGAGATAGTAGGCATCGGCATCTTTGGATGCCAGGTTCCAGGCATCTCCGATATCGCCCAGCCACGGCCCGGTGCAGGCGGTGGTGTTAAAAAGCAGCAGTCGCTCCAGGCGGTCACCGTGCTCCAGCGCAAAGCGCAGGGCCACCTCACCGCCATAGGAGATGCCCAGCAGGCAGACTTTCTCCAGTTCAAGATGGTCCAGCAGAGCCAGAAGCAGATCCGCCTGCAAGGCCTGGGAGAAGGGCTCAGTCATGTGGTCGCTGCGCCCCTGATCCAAGAAGTCCAACAGGATCAGATGGTTGTTGGCGGAAAAAGGCTCCACAAACTCCGACCAGCTGGCGGTGGACATCATGATGCCGTTGAGCACCACGATGGGCTTCCCCTTTCCGTATTCCTCATAATAGATGGATTTATCCCGGAACACAAAGCGCGCCATCCGCTCTCACCTCCGCCCCAGAATACCCACTTCCACCGCCTGACTCCATAGCTCGTCGCGGAATTTGGGGTGGGCAATTTGGATCAGCGCCTCCACGCGCTGACGGATATTGGCGCCCCGCAAATCAGCCACGCCATACTCGGTGACCACCAGATCCACATCGTTTCGGGACAGGCTCACCGCCGCGCCGGTCTGGAGCTGGGGGACGATTTTGGACACCTCGTGCCGCTCTCCGTCGGGGCCCTTCACCATGGCGGTGGAGTACAGTGCGATGATAGAGCGGCCGTTTTTCGACATCTGGGCGCCAATGGCAGTATCGGACTGACCGCCGGTGCCGGAGAACTGCCGGGACCCGATGGACTCGGATGCACACTGGCCGGTGAGATCCACCTCCAGAGAGGTGTTGATGGAGATCTGGTTGTCATTCTGGGCGATCACATAGGGGTCATTGACCCATGCGCCGTCGCGCAGCTCCACATTTGGGTTGTGATCCAGAAAATCATACACCGCCTGCTTGCCCATGGCAAAGGTGGCCACCATCTTGCCGTTGCAGATCTGCTTATACTTGTTGGTGACCACGCCCATCTTCATCAGCTCCACCATGGTGCTGGTGATCATCTCGGTGTGGACACCCAGATCATTCTTCTCCTTGAGGAACTCGGCCACCGCATTGGGGATGCCTCCGATGCCCAGCTGGATACATGCGCCATCAGGTACAAATCCGGCGATGGTGCGGCCGATGATGCGGTCTTTATCGCTGGAGGGCACATCGGGGATGGTGGGCACGGGATAGTCGGCACGGATCAGATAATCCACTTTTTCCGCGGGGACGATCAGATCGCCGTAGGTGAAGGGGAAATTGGGGTTCACCTCGAGAATGACCACATCCGCGGCATTGAGCATCCGCATCTCATAGGTATTGGAGGTGGACAGGGAGATGTTGCCGTTCTCATCGGGCATGGAGGCCGCAGCCACAAAGATATTGGGCTTGTTGCGGTAGAGCCACTTCCCTGCCGCCAGATGGAGATGGTTGGGGATGTACGCCATATTGCCCTGTGCATGAGCCTTGCGCATGGGGGTGGCATAGAACCAGCCGTCCACGCTGAAGCTCTCCGCATATTCGGGGGCGTAGAATTGCCCGGGATGGGTGGGGTTGCAGTTGACAATGGTCACGCCGTGCACACGCTCTGCAATGGTGTGAATATTCTCCATGAACAATCCGGCCTCAGCAGCGCCCAGACCGGTGACGATGATATCTCCGCTTTTGACAAGGGACAGCGCTTTCTCCAGAGAAATATACTTGGATTGGATATCCATACACAGATGCCTCCTTTTTTGTCAGGAGCAAACATGGGGAAGGGCATGTGCTCCCTTCCCCATGCCATGATAGCTCGAGTTGTTGGTTTTGATGTAATTATGCAAAGAAATGACAGATATCGGCCGCCAGACGGTCGGGACAGTCCACCATGGGGGAATGTCCGCAGTTTTCGTAAGGAAGCAGAACTGCATTGGGTTTCAGCGCGTTATAGTTGTCCAAAACCATGTAGTCCGGGACAACAACATCCTTTTCGCCCATGGTCAGCGCCACAGGGCAGGAGACCTTTTTGATGGAGCCGTCGCCCTTGCCGTAGGGAGTATACTCCTCCGACATATTCAAGGTCGCCAGCGCCCAGTCCAGGTCCACGATATTGCGCTGCTTCATGGTCTCGGCGATCCATAGCTCGCTCTGCTCCATGGTGGGCTTGTTCACCGTATAGATGGTGGCATCCCAGATGGCCTCCATCATCACGGCATCCCGGGTCTCAAAGATCCGGGCCACCGGCGCTACGCTGACAGGATCGGCGGCCAACGCCTCCTTGTTGGGATAAGGCTGCCCGGTAGGCTGGAAAGCCGCGTCTTTTTCATACAGAGGATAGCCCTTCAGACTGGCGCCCTCAATGTCGAAGAATTTCCGGATCTTCTCCGGGTGGCGGGCACACAGCTCAAGGGCAACACCGCCGCCGTTGGACCAGCCCACCAGATACACCGAGGGGATCTCCAGCTTTTCCAACAGAAGGTCCACATCTTCGGCCAGTTCGCCCAAGGTATCAAACCGCCGGTTGTAGCTGCTGTCGCCGAACCCCCGCAGATCCACCGCAATACATCTGTATTTGTCCTGAATGCGGGAGATCAGCGGCTCATAGTGGATGGAAGAGGACATATTTCCGTGGATCATCAGAACCACATCGCCCTGGCCGACATCGAGGTAAGCGAGAACTTCGTTTCCAATATCGATCGTTTTCTTCTCCATGATAACCCTCCGCGCAAATAGTCTCCATGTAAACATGGGGAGGATAGCTCTCTGCCCCGGAGAAATCCGGGGCAGAGACCGATTTCCTCATTGCAAAACCATTATATACCGATCAAGCCGTCAGCACAACTTATTGTGCCAGGATCTCTCTGTACTGCTCAATGGAGGTCAGGCCGTAAACGGTGGTGGAGGCAGCGGAGTGATAAGCGCCGCCGTTCACCAGGAAGGCGTCATAGAACTGGGTCAGAGCGAAGGACTGAACACCGGCACGCATACCGTTTGCAAAGGAGATGCTGTCCGCCATGGCGACCCGGTAATCCTTGGACTCCATCACGCTGACATAATTGGCGCGGGTGAGTTCCTTGCCCTGCGCCTGCAGCTCGGCCAGGCCCTGGCAGAACAGATCACCGGCGATGTAGCCGGCCAGAGCGAAAGAGTCAAAGCTCATGGTGAAGGCGGAAGCGGCCAGATTGGGGTCAGCAGCACAGTAGTTGAAGATATTCTCCGCGATGGTCCAGTACTCCTCCTTGAAGCCGGCAACGCCAACGCCTTCCACGGCCAGGCCCAGAGCGGCATAACCCTGATACAGAGCACTCTCGGGGCTGTGATAGAAGTAATCCAGAGAGGAGATGTCCAGCCATGCCTGCGCATAGATGGGAATGTTGGTCAGAACTTCTGTGTACTGCTCCGCCAGCAGAGTGGTGGCGGCATCGTTCATCACGCCGGCATTGGCGTTGTTATAGGAGGTCATGACGGGAACATAGTAGTTGGCGTCCGCCATAGCGGTGAGGGCGGTGGTGAAGTTGCTGCCGGTGACAGCGATGACGATCACATTGCACTCGGCAGCCTTAAAGGCGTTGATGGCAGCGGAGAAGTCGGCAGAGGTGACATTCTGATAGACGATGGCGCTCTTCTGCGCTGCGGGCAGCGCATCGGCCTCGGCCTTGATGCCCTTCAGCATGGTCTGGCTGGCCTCGTCGGTGTTGGTGAGCACGCCCACCTTGGTGCCGCCCAGGCCGCCCTTATCGGTGGGAGCGAAAGCGCGCAGGATGAGCATTCTGCCCTCGGTGAGGTTCAGAGGCTGAACGGGGAAAATGCCGGCATCGGCGCCGGTGGCATGCTCGTTCAGCAGCTCATTGTTACCGGCAGCGGCATAGACCATGGGAACGCCGGCTTCCTTGATGATGGGCAGGTTGGCGGCCACGCAGGTGGCAGCGAAGTTACCAACGATGGCGAATACCTCATCCTCATGAATGAGCTTCTCCATCAGGGTGACGGACTGGGTGGCAACACCGCCGTCATCGTAGTGTTTCAGCTTAACGGACTTCCCGTTAAACCCGCCCTTGGCATTGTAAGCGGCAAAGGCAGCTTCGATACCGGTGTTGAAGGGGCCGCCGATGGTGGCAAGAGCACCGGTGGTGCCGGCGGTATTGCCCACCCAGATGGTGTCAGCGGTCACACCGGCCAGCTTTTCGGCGGGAGCGGGGGTTGGGTCAGGGGTACCGGAATTGGTCGGGGTATTACCCGGATCATTGGAGGGGGCGGGGGTGCGATTGCCGCAAGCGGTCAGAGCAAAGATCATGGTCAGGGCCAACAGCAGGGAAATGATTTTTTTCATGGTTCATTCTCCTTTTCATTCTTCGTTCCGGATTATTTGCTCATTTTTCATGTATTGCGCTCAAAATTATCCGCCGAGATATGCCTCAATCAATCGCTCGTTCTTCATGAGGTCTTCCGCCTTTCCGTGCACGCTGTTCTTTCCCAGCTCCAGCACATAGGCATAGTCAGCAATTTTCAATGTCGCCAGGGCATTTTGTTCCACAATGAGGATGGTAGTGCCCTCTTCTTTTATTTTCTTCAGCGTGTCAAAAATGTCTTTGATCAGCAGAGGAGCCAATCCCAGGGACGGCTCATCAAGCAGCAGCATCCGGGGGCTTCCCATCAATGCCCGACCAATGGCCAGCATCTGCTGCTCACCGCCGGAGAGTGTGCCCGACTGTTGGCGGGCTCGTTCTTTCAGCCGGGGAAACAGCTGATAGACCCGCTCAAAATTCCGCTCCGTCTCTGC
>JAQXJQ010000070.1 GCA_029009035.1 Oscillospiraceae bacterium
CCGGCTGCTATGTGATCCCCGGTCTGGTGGATGTCCACTTCCACGGCTGCGTGGGTGAGGACTTCAGCGACGCCTCCCCCGAGGGACTTCAGCGCATCGCGGATTATGAGCTGAGCGAGGGCGTCACCTACATCTGCCCCGCCGGCATGACCCTCCCCGAGGATCAGCTCACCGCCGTCTGCCGCAACACCGCCGCCCACCGGGCCAAACATCCCGGCGGCGCCGAGGTGGTGGGGCTCCATCTGGAGGGCCCCTTCTTCTGCCACGCCAAGCGTGGCGCCCAGAACGCCGACTACCTCCACGCCCCCGACGTCCCCATGCTCCGCCGTCTGCAGGAAGCCGCCGAGGGCTGTGTCAGAATGGTCTCCGTGGCTCCCGAGGAGCCGGGCGGCATCGACTTCGTCCGCGAGGCCGCAGGCATGGGCATCACCGTCTCTGTGGGTCACACCGTGGCCGACTATGAGACCGCCTCCGCCGCCTTCCGCGCCGGCGCCACCCATGTCACCCACCTGTATAACGGCATGCCCTCCATCCACCACCGCGCCCCCGCTGTCATCGGCGCCGCCTTTGACGCCCCCGGCGTTCAGCCCGAGCTCATTTGCGACGGCATCCACATCCACGGCAGCGTGGTGCGCATGACCTTCCAGATTTTCGGCGCGGAGCGGATGATCCTCATCTCCGACTCCCTCCGGGCCACCGGTATGCCCGAGGGCCAGTACGATCTGGGCGGACAGAAGATCGAGGTGCACGGCAACCGCGCCACCATCGTGGGCCATCCCGAAACGCTGGCCGGTTCGGTCACCAGCCTCATGGGCTGCCTGCGCCACGCCGTGGCCTTTGGCATTCCCCTGAAGGACGCGGTGCGCGCCGCCACCTACAACCCCGCCCGGTCCATCGGCATTGACGACCGGGCAGGCACGCTGGACGTGGGCAAGGAGGCCAGCTTCGTCCTGCTGAACAAGGAGGACCTCTCCATCCGCGCCATTGTGTTCAAGGGCGTACCCGTAGCAACGAACTGAATAGAACGAAAGGGGCTGCTGCAGAATGTTCGGTTCTGCAGCAGCCCCTTTTATCCTTTTATCCTTTTATCCTTTTATCAGCTGAGGAAGCCTTCCAGAATTCTCTGCTCCGCCTCTTCCTCCGTGAGGCCCAGGGTCATGAGCTTGAGGATCTGGTCGCCGGCGATCTTGCCGATGGCAGCCTCGTGCACCAACTGGGCGTCCACATGGTTGGCGGAGATGGCGGGGATGGACTTCACCTTGGCCTCGCCCATGATGATGGAGTCACACTGCACATGGCCGAAGCAGGGTCCGTTGCCCTCCACCTGGGGGTAGAAGACCTGTACGGAGCGGTCCTGGGCCACGCTGCGGGAGACGACCTGAGTCTTGGCGCCCTCGCCCTTCATCACCACATCCATGCGGCTCTCGGCGAACTGATCGCCGTGGGTCAAAAGGCGCTCGGTGACGATGGCCTCCGCGTTGGAGTCCATCTCCACCCTGGTATAGCGCTTGGTGGAGTCCACGCCGCGGATCTGGACGGTCTCCAGCTCCACGGTGGCTCCCTCCTCCAGATAGAGGATGGTCTGGGGGTTCAGAATGCGCTTCCCGGTGCCCTCGCCCTCGCCGTAGTGCTTCTCCACATAGCGCAGTCGGGCATTCTTGCCGATATAGAAGGTGTGGATGCCGTCGTGCTGGGCGGTCTCGCAGCCGGAATTGTGGATGCCGCAGCCGGCCACAATGTCCACATCGGCGTTCTCGCCCACATAGAAGTCGTTGTACACCAGATCGGTGAGGCCGGTCTGGGTGACGATCACGGGGATGTGCACCGATTCATGCTTCGTGTTGGGGGCAATGCGGATGTCGATGCCCGGCTTATCCGTCTTGCTCTCAATGACGATGTTGGCAGAGTTGGCACGGCCCTCCAGCTTTCCGTTTTTGCGGATGTTATAGGCTCCCTGGGGCACGCCCTCCAAATCGGCAATCTCCCGCAGGAGCATCTGGTCGATACGATCCATCAGCAATCCGCCTCCTCACT
>JAQXJQ010000071.1 GCA_029009035.1 Oscillospiraceae bacterium
GACGGTGATGGCCCTGCTGGACTCCCTGGTGGACAAGGGCAACACCGTCATCGTCATCGAGCACAACCTGGACGTGATGAAGCGGGCGGACTGGCTCATCGACGTGGGCCCTGACGGCGGCACGGCGGGGGGCGAGGTGGTCTTCACCGGCACGCCCCGGGAGATGGCGGAGCGGGGATGTACCATCACGGCGGACTATCTCCGGCGGGCACTTTGAACCATGGTGAGGCGGCAGCGAAAGCGGCCGCCCCGCTTTTTCACGAAAGAGCAAGAAAAGTCGAGAGAAAACCGGCCGGATGCGGTAAAATGTAAGCTGTAATACTGTTTCTTGATAAAAAGGTTTAAAAACCTTTTTATTGCGGCTTTGCCGCCGCGCCCATGGCGCCAAGAAAAGGATTGACAACATTCTTGCGGCTTTGCCGCCGGGCCACATTCTGTGGCCCCAATAAAACGGATAAACCGTTTTATTAAGAATTCGTATAAGGAGGCGGAAGCGATGAAAGAGCAGACACTGGCGGTTCAGCGGATGCAGGACTATATCGGCGACCATCTGACCCAGGATATCACGCTGTCGGAGCTGGCCCGGGCGTCGCTGTTTTCCCCCTGGTATTCCTACCGGCTGTTCCGGGAATACCTGGGCCTGACACCGGCGGAGTATATCCGCCGGCTGCGATTGTCCCGGGGAGCCATGCGGCTGCGGGAGGAGAATGCCCGCATCATCGACGTGGTCTTTGACCTGGGGTTTGGCAGCGTGGATACCTTTACCCGGGCCTTTTACCGGGAGTTCGGCCTCAACCCCAGCGATTACGCCAAAGAACCGGTGCCCATCCCGCTGTTCATCCCCTACGGCGCTAAGTACCGGGAACTGAGAAAGGAGCAAGTGGATATGTCGGATCTGCAGACGGTGTTCGTGCAGCTCATCCGTAAGCCGGAGCGGCTTTGCATCATCAAGCGGGGCGTGGCGGCGGAGGACTACTTCCCCTACTGCGAGGAGGTGAGCTGCGACGTGTGGGGCATCCTCATGAGCATGCGCTCCCTCTGCGCCGAGCCGGTGTGCATGTGGCTGCCGGAAGCATACAAAAAGCCCCATACCTCCACCTATGTCCAGGGCGTGGAGGTGGAGACGGACTATATGGGGATCGTTCCGGAGGGCTTTGATGTGATCCGCCTCCCCGAGGCGGAATATCTGATGTTCCGTGGAGAACCCTTCCGGGAGGAGGATTACTGCGAGGCCATCCGTGCGGTGCAGCACGCCATGGATGGGTATGATCCCACGGTGATCGGCTACTGTTGGGATGACGAAAATCCCCGTATCCAGCTGGAACCTCGGGGGGAACGGGGCTACATCGAACTGCGGGCAGTCAGAAGGATCGAAGCATGAGTACAGCCGTCTGCGGCCCGGAACCAAAAAAGAAAGACACGACTTTCGTCGTGTCTTTCTTTTTGTAACATCGCAACAGTATAGATGCGCTGCTTTCAGGGCTGCACCCAAAACCAAATCGAAGCCCAGCGAAGCGGGTTCGATTTGGAAAGGAGGAGCGACGGAATGAATGAGCGATGACTTTTAAAATGAAAAGTCGTCGCGAACGATATGTAGTCCGCGACGACGTGGTGGACCTGAAGGGACTCGAACCCTCGACCTCTCGGATGCGAACCGAACGCTCTCCCAGCTGAGCTACAGGCCCATATTCTATGAAACAGCTTGTTTATTATACCAGAAAAAAAGGATTTGTAAAGGGGCAGAGGGAAAATGAGGCAAAGATTTTTTGCGTTTCGGGAAAAGTTGGAGGGGAACGGAAAAAATAGCGGTTGCGAAACGCTTCGCCTTGTGATAGAATAAACATCGGCTTTTAGCGTCATGACGCATGATAAGGCCGCGCTAGTTGGGGAGTTAGCGGTGCCCTGTACCTGCAATCCGCTACAGCGGGGATGAATCCCGGCCCCAGGAGGCAGACTGTGTTGTCTGACCCATATAAGCAGCGATGATGGATCGGTCCTGCGCAACTTGACACCGTGAACCGTGTCAGGCGGGGAACCGAGCAGCACTAAGCGGACCGTGAAGTGTGCCGCGGGGCTGCCGATCCTGAGCCGGCTGTATGGGTAACGGGCATATTCTGTCCTTCAAAGGCCGGTGCGCGGTCTTATCATGCGTCGTGAGTTTTTATCAGGAGGTGGGCTTGGTGTATCAGGCTTTATACCGCAAGTGGCGTCCCAGAGTCTTTGAGGATGTGGTGGGTCAGGAGCACATCACCGAGACCCTCAAGCGGCAGGTGTCCGACGGACGGCTGTCCCACGCCTATCTCTTTACCGGCACCCGCGGAACGGGCAAGACCACCTGCGCCAAGCTGCTGGCCAGAGCGGTGAACTGCGAACATCCGGTGAACGGCAGCCCCTGCAACTGCTGCCCCGCCTGTAAGGGCATCGAGAGCGGCGCCATTCTGGATGTGCTGGAGCTGGACGCGGCGTCCAACAACCGCGTGGACGACATCCGCGCGCTGATGGATGAGGCGGTGTACACCCCCGCCACGGTGAAGAAGCGCGTGTACATTGTGGATGAGGTGCATATGCTTTCCACCCAAGCCTTCAACGCCCTGCTCCAGATCCTGGAGGAGCCGCCGGAGCACCTGATGTTTATTCTGGCCACCACGGAGATCCATAAGGTGCCCGCCACCATCAAGAGCCGATGCCAGCAATTTTCCTTCAAGCGGATCCACGCCGACGGCATCGCGGCGCGGCTGCGGTATGTGGCGGAGAAGGAGAGCATCGACCTCACCGGGGAGGGCGCGCAGCTCATCGCCCGCCTGGCCGACGGCGGTATGCGGGATGCCCTGTCCCTGCTGGATCAGTGTGTGGGCAGCGGCGGAACGGTGGACGAGGAGCGTATTTTCGGCGTTCTGGGTCTGGCCGGCAATGTGGAGACCGCGGCGATGCTGGAATGTGCCGCCCGGGGAGATGCGCCCGAAGCGCTGGAACGGCTGGACCGCCTTTACAGAGGCGGCAAGGAGATGACCGCCCTGATGGGCGAGCTGGCAGCGCTGGTGCGTGACCTGCTGGTGCGCAAGACCGCCCCCCAGGCGGGTCCCGCCCTGATGACCGGCGGCTATGACGAGGGCACTATGCGCCGCCTGGCCGGACAGTTTGACACCCTCCGGCTGGTGCAGATGCTCAGCCTGCTGCAGCGTACCAATGCGGACCTGGCCCGCTCCGCCAACCGGCGCACCGATGCGGAGCTGTGCCTCATGATGCTGTGCGACCCCACGCTGGACGAGTCACCCGCGGGACTGAGCGCCCGCCTGTCCCGCCTGGAGCAGGGGGGAGTGCCCGCCGCCGTTCCCGGGGCGGTAAAGGCCCCCGAAGGGAAGCGGACGGAGCCTGCGGCGGGGAGCGATGCCCCTGTCTCCGTGGCCGAAGCGCCCGCACCGGTGGCTCAGGCTCCGGCGGCTGAGAAGAAAAGGCCCGCGTCCCCCAAAGCGGCGGTACCAAGCGCGCCTGCGGCGGACGGCGTTCGGTGGCCCGGCTGGCCCGCTGTGTGTGAGGCCCTGCGGGGCACCATGGAGATGAGCGATTTCAGCTTTGTGGGCAACGATGCCATGTGTCAGGGCCGCTGCGAGGGCGACGCCGTCACCCTGTGGGCCCTCAACGATTTCATCCGTGATATGCTGGACCGTCCGGCCATCACGGCCAAAGTGGCCGAGACCCTTCGGGGTATGCTGGGGGCGGCTGTCCGGGTGAGCGTGAAAACGGGAGAGGCTCCGGCGGACCGCGTGGCACCCCGGACGGCTGTGCCTGCGGCCCCGGCGGAGGAAGAGGACGCCCTTGAGGCATTCCTGGCCGATGCGGGCAGCAATATCATCGTGGAATGATCTGATTATCACATTTGATATATATATAGGAGGAAACAGCCATGGCAAAAGGATTTAACAGCCGCGGTATGGGCGGCATGGGCATGGGCGGCGGCAATATGCAGAACATGATCCGTCAGGCCCAGAAGATGCAGCAGGATATGCTCAAGGCTCAGGAGGAGCTGGAGAGCAAGAGCTATGAGGCCGCCGCCGGCGGCGGAGTGGTGACTGCGGTGGTCTCCGGCAAAAAGGAGCTCACCTCCGTGACCATCGACCCCGAGGCCGTGGACCCCGACGATGTGGAGATGCTGCAGGATCTGATCGTGGCCGCGGTCAACGAGGCCCTGCGCAAGGCCAGCGATGACGCTGCCGGCCAGATGTCCAGGCTCACCGGCGGACTCAATCTGCCGTTCTGACGGGGAAATTGCATTTTCTCCCGGAAATGCAGTTGGAAAGGTTTTGAAATTGCGCAACTTCCGGTTGATTATCGTGACTTGATGTGTTATAATAGGACAGCCTAAAAAGGGCTGTCCGCCGGAGGCGGACAAAAGTGCGCGAAATTGCTTTCCCAGTGGGAAAGCAAAAAGAGATGGCTGCTGCGCAGCCATCCTATCCATTTTTGTGGGCACTTTTACACTTTCTTGCGCAAAAGCGGTTCTTCCCGTGAAAACGGAGGAATATATAAGGTGAAGCCGATCTTTCCGCCTGAGGCGGGGCGTCTGCGGAGCCGGGCCTCTTTGGGCGCTGTGTCGAAATCAAAAGATTTTGACCCTCCGCCGAAGACAGCGGCGCTGCCGGCAACCCCCGAGAGAGGAAGGAAAGGCCTTGTCTAAAAAATCAATGGAGGGAAAACAATGAAAATCAAGAAGCTTGTTGCGCTCTTGCTTGCCGTTGCCATGGTCGCTTCCGTGCTGGCCGCCTGCGGCAGCAAGACCCCCGCTCCCAGCAACAGCCCTGAGCCCAGCCAGTCCGTTGAGCCCAGCGCTGAGCCCAGCAATGAGCCCACTGCCGAGCCCCTGAAGGACGTCTCCGACATGAGCTATGACGAGCGCTCCACCTACCTCTACAATGAGGCTCTGGGCGAGTTCATGGCCCTGTATGAGGCTGCCAAGGACGAGACCGAGGATCTGGGTCTGCGTTATGCTCTGATGGCTCAGGCCGAGGCCAAGCTGCTGGCTTCCGGTGCATTCCTGCCCCTGTCTACCAAGGGCGGTAACTATGCCGTCAGCCGTGTGGCTGCCCGCACCGCTTCCAGCACCCTGTGGGGCAACGACAGCTACCGTTTCCACAATGTGGTGGTTGCCGACAAGTTCATCACTGCTGCTGAGCGCGCCGAGATCAAGGCCAAGTGGGCCGAGCTGGCGGGCACCGGCACCTTCGAGCAGTGGGTCAAGGACTACCTGACCGGCAAGGGCTACAGCCTGAAGGACACCTACAACATGATCTACTCCAGCGACCCCCAGACCTGGGACGCTCTGGCCACCTCCCGCGCCGCTGACTCCGAGGCCATTGTCAACACCTATGACGGCCTGTATGAGTACGACATGGAGAACGTGCTGCAGCCCGCTCTGGCTCTGAGCCACGAGGTCAAGGAGAATGCTGACGGCACCGTTACCTACACCTTCAAGCTGCGCGAGGGCGTGCAGTGGGTGGACGCTCAGGGCCGTAAGGTCGCTGAGGTCACCGCTGACGACTTTGTCGCCGGTCTGCAGCACATGATGGATTCCATGGGCGGTCTGGAGTACCTGATCGAGGGCATCATCGTCAACGCTTCCGAGTATATGTACGAGGGCGCTGATATGTCCACCGTCGGCGTCAAGGCTGTTGACAACTACACCCTGGAGTACACCCTGACCGGTACCTGCCCCTACTTCCTGACCATGCTGAGCTACAACGTGTTCGCTCCCATGAACCGTGCTTACTATCAGTCTCAGGGCGGTAAGTTCGGCGCCGAGTATGACTCCGAGGCCGCTACTTACAACTACGGCAAGACCCCCAACAACATCGCTTACTGCGGTCCCTACACCGTCACCAACGCCACTGCCGAGAACACCATCGTGTTCCAGGCTAACCCCGCCTACTGGAACAAGGACAACATCAACATGAAGACCATCACCTGGCTGTTCAATGATGGTTCCGAGGCCACCAAGTCCTACAAGGACGCCGTTGCCGGCACCATCGACGGCGCCGGCCTGAACGCCGCCGCTCTGGAGGCCTGCAAGGCTGACGGTCTGTTCGACGAGTACGCCTATGTCTCCGACACCGACGCCACCTCCTTCTGCGCCTTCTTCAACCTGTATCGTGAGCGTTACGCCAACTTCAACGACGAGACCACCGTTGTCTCCACCATGACCGAGGCTGACGGCGCTCGCACCAACCTGGCTATGCGCAACCAGCACTTCCGTCTGGCCCTGTGCCTGGCCGCTGACCGCGCTTCCTACAACGCTCAGACCGTTGGTGAGGCTCTGAAGCTGAACTCCCTGCGCAACACCTACACCCCCGGCAACTTCGTCACCCTGCCCAACGAGGCCACCGTCACCATCAATGGCCAGTCCGTGACCTATCCCGCCGGCACCTTCTACGGCGAGATCATGCAGGCTCAGATGGATGCCGACAACATCCCCGTGAAGGTTTGGGATGCCGAGAACTCCACCTCCGACTCCTATGACGGCTGGTTCAATCCCTCTGCCGCCGCTGCCGAGCTGGATAAGGCCATCGCTGAGCTGGCTGCCTCCGGCGTGGAGATCTCCGCTGCCAATCCCATCCAGGTCGACCTGCCCGCTTACGCCGGCTCCGAGGTCTATCTGAACCGCGCCAACGTCTTCAAGCAGTCCATCGAGTCCGCTCTGGGCGGCAAGGTCGTGGTGAACCTGGTTCAGTGCGTTGACGCCAAGCAGTGGTACTATGCCGGTTACTACACCGACTACGGCTACGACGCCAACTACAACATCTATGACGTCTCCGGCTGGGGCCCCGACTACGGCGATCCTCAGACCTATCTGGACACCATGCTGCCCGACTACGCCGGCTACATGGCCAAGTGCCTGGGTGTTTTCTAATTCGCGAGCATAACGCAAGCAACAAAATCAATGCAAGAGGGTGGACCCTGTGTTCACCCTCTTGCACTAATAAGTGAGAGATCTGATTATGACTAAATATTTAATAAATCGAATCATTCGCGCTGTGATCTCCGTCGTCATTGTGGTTGCCATCGTTATGGTCATGATTTACGCTCTGCTGGATCGCAACTTGATCTTCGCCGCGGATCCGGTCTTTTCCCACCAGGCAAATAACCAGAAGCAGACCTATAAGCTCCGTAAGTGGGAAGAGTATGGTTACCTGGACTATGTTCCCTATGCCGAGTGGCTGAAGGAGCTGGCCGGTAACGGCGAGATCGACGAGGAAACGCGCGCTGCCGCAGTCGGGTTTGGCCGTACGCCCGAGGCCGACACCGGAGTGGTGGCGGAATATGTGGAAAAGTTCACCAATTACTATGAGTCCCGCGGCTATAAAGTGGAGCGTCTGAACGCCGTGATGGCCGGACGCCGCGTGGCTGACGGCGGACAGCAGCAGCTGTATGCCTACCGGGATATCCCCCTGAGCAACCGTCTGCTCTCCTATTTCGGCAACCTGTTCCAGGTGGACAACATCCATCGTGTGGACGGCGAGCTTGTGGGCGAGAGAGGCTTGACCTTTACGCTCTATGACCCCCTGTACGGCGGTGAGAAATTCTCTCCTGCCATCATCGGCAACGGTACGCAGCACAAGTACCTGCTTTATTTCGACAACCAGTTCCCCTTTATTCATCAGAATTTGCTGACCCTGAATTTGGGTAAGTCCTACTCTGTGAATACCGGTGTGGATATTTTCCATACCATGACCCGTTCCCAGGGCTCCTATAAGCTGTCCACAGTCCTCTACCCCACGGGTCATGTGGAGCAGAGCGCTGACGACCTGCATACTGCCACCTACGCCCCTGATTCCCGTGAAGGCAGTATCCTGTATGAGTCCCGTTTTGTTGACGACTACACCAATGTTCTGACTGTGAACTCCAACAAGTCCAAGCTGGGCTTCTCCTTCACCATCGGCATCATGTCGGTCATCCTGTCTTACCTGTTGGGTGTGCCCCTGGGTATCCTGATGGCCCGCAAGAAGGACAAGCTCATCGACAAGCTGGGCACCATCTACATTGTCTTTATTATTGCGGTCCCCTCTCTGGCCTATATCTTCCTGTTCAAGGCCATCGGCGGTAAGCTCGGGCTGCCTACCACCTTTGAGATGGACTCCACCAACCGCCTGATGTACGTCCTGCCTGTGATCTCCCTGGCCCTGCCCTCCATCGCCAACCTGATGAAGTGGCTGCGCCGCTATATGATCGACCAGATGAACTCCGACTATGTCAAGTTCGCCCGGTCCGGCGGTCTGTCCGAGGGTGAGATCTTTACCAAGCACATTCTGAAGAACGCCGCAATTCCCGTGATCCACGGCATTCCCGGCAGCGTTCTGTTTGCCATGACCGGCGCCATTATCACCGAGCGCGTGTATGTGGTCCCCGGCGCCGGTAACCTGCTGACCAAGGCCATCAACCAGTACGACAACGGCGTGATCGTGGGCGTGACCCTGTTCTACGCGGTCCTGTCCGTGACCTCCCTGATCCTGGGCGACGTGCTCATGTCCATGGTGGATCCCCGGATCTCCTTCTCTTCGAAAGCCAGGTGATTGAAATGGAAGATAAGAATATGGATCTGAAAAAATTCAATATGACTGACGAAGAGCTGTTTGCCCGTGTGGACAACACGGCGCTGGACTCCGAGAAGATCACCGCCCCCCGTTATTCCTACTGGCACTCCGTGTTCCGCGTGTTCTTCCGTAAGAAGATCAACATTTTCGTGCTGGCTCTGCTGGCGCTGGTGATTATTTTCGCCTATGTCTACCCCCTGTTCTCCGGCTATGACCGTTTTGCCAATCTGCTCAACGGCGCCGCCAAGCACCTGACGCCCGGTGCGGCCATGGAGATGTTCGGCAAGAACATCCACTGGATCCTGGGCGCCGGCGCCTCCGGTGAGTCCACCTTTGACGCCGTGTGGAACGGCGCCCGCATCTCCATCTCCCTGGCCTTCATCTGTGCCGCCATCAACCTGACCGTCGGCGTGGTGGTGGGCGCTGTCTGGGGCTTCTCCAAGAAGGTGGATCTGGTGATGCAGGAGGTCTACAACATCGTGGGCAACGTGCCCTATATCCTGCTGATCTCCGTGATGGTCATGATCTTCTCCGCCAGCTTCTGGACCATGGTTCTGGCCATGACCGTCACCGGCTGGCTGAGCATTGCATATTTCATCCGTACTCAGGTTATCATTATCCGTGACCGCGAGTACAATCTGGCCTCCCGCTGTCTGGGAACGTCCACGATCCGCATCGCCATGAAGAACATTCTGCCCTTCATGACCTCCGTCATCGTGACTCTGACTGCCACTGAGATCCCCTCCTATATCTCCTATGAGGTGTTCCTGTCCTATATCGGCATGGGCCTGTCCGAGATGTCCCTCGGTAAGCTGATCTATGCTGCGGAGAGCGCCATGGTTACCCCCGGCTGGGGCTTCGAGTTCTGGAGCCCCGTGGTGGTCGCCTCCATTATCACTGTGGTGTTGTATGTGGTCGGCCAGAACCTGGGCGACGCGTCCGACCCCAGAACGCATATGTAAGAGGTGCGCCATGGAAGAGAAAAAAGTATTGCTGTCTGTCAAGGACCTGAAGGTCAAATTCCGTGTCCGCGGCAGGATCCTGACCGCCATCCGCGGCGTGTCCCTGGATATTTACGAGAACGAGTCCATCGCCATCGTGGGCGAGTCCGGCTCCGGCAAGTCCGTCTTTACCAAGACCTTCGCCGGTATGCTGGACCAGAACGGCTTCATCAGCGACGGTTCCATCATTTTCAATGACCCCGAGCTGGCCGATACCACCGTGCCCATGAAGAGCGCCGACTGGAACCGCGTCAAGAGTGCGCAGCACAAGCTGGATACCTATTCCAAGCTGGAGCTGGGCGCCGCCACCTACCGCAAGCTGCTGGAGCTGGAGTCTGAGAAGAAGGCCAGAACCGACATCAGCGAGGAGCAGAGCAAGGAAATCGACGACCAGATCGCCGAGCTTACCTTCCAGAAGGTGGAGGCCATGAACCTCAAGCAGACCATTGACCCCTCCAAGGAAAAGGAGCGCGTTAAGGAGGTCGCCGCCGAGATCTCCGCCTTTGAGAAGCAGATCAAGGCGCTGGAGGACAGGAAAAAGGCCATCATCAAGGAGCACCATGAGGCTGCCAAGAACGATACCGAGTATCTGAAGCACTACGAGCAGCAGAAGGCCGAGCTGAAGGCTCAGTATGCCAAGCAGTGCGCCGGCACCGTCTCTCCCGAGGCGCTCAAGCGCAATGAGATCCTGGCCAAGGAGATCTACCTCTCCGTGGGCCGCTATGGCCTGACCCGCCGTCTCAAGATGATCTCCAAGCTGCTGGAGGCCTTCAAGAAGGCCATGGAGCTGGGCGTGGACCTGAATGACGATGTGCAGCGCAACGCCGTCTTTGATACCGTCACCTTCCGTGTGCAGTATCTGGACGAGACTGCCGACCGTCTCCACGGCACCTGCATTCTGAACCTGGCCAAGGTCAACTACTCCAAGGACTGGAACCAGATCCGGGGCGGCAAGATCGCCACGGTCTTCCAGGACCCCATGACCTCTCTGAACCCCATCATCACCATCGGCAAGCAGATCACCTCCGTCATTCTGAAGCATCAGAACTGCTCCGAGGCTGAGGCCCGTGCCCGTGCCCTGATCCTGATGAAGAAGGTGGGCATCCCCAACGCCGAGCACCGCTTTGACGACTATCCCTTCCAGTACTCCGGCGGTATGCGCCAGAGAATTGTCATTGCCATCGCTCTTTCCTGCCAGCCCAAGATCCTCATCTGCGACGAGCCCACCACCGCTCTGGACGTGACCATCCAGGCTCAGATCCTCCAGCTGCTGAAGGACCTGCAGAAGGAGTTCAACTACACCATCGTGTTCATCACCCATGACCTTGGCGTGGTGGCCAATGTGGCCGACCGTGTGGCCGTGCTGTATGCCGGTCAGATCGTGGAGCTGGGTAAGGTGGACGAGGTCTTCTACGATCCCCGCCACCCCTACACCTGGGCGCTGCTGTCCTCTCTGCCCCAGCTGGCGCAGAGAAACACCAAGCTGTACTCCATCTCCGGTACGCCCCCCTCTCTGTACAACAAGATCGTGGGCGACCCCTTTGCCCCCAGAAACCCTTACTGCCTCAAGATCGACACCCTGGAGGATCCCCCGATGTTCCAGGTCAGCGAGACCCACTTCGCCAAGACCTGGCTGCTTGATCCCCGCGCTCCCAAGATGGAGAAGCCCGAGATCATTCAGGATATCCACGGCAAGCTCATGAGAGCGTTCAATATTTAAGGAGGATGCGGCTGTGAAAAAAGAAAAGCTGAATGCAACGCAGTCCCATCTGCCGGAACATGGCCCCATTGATGAGAACGGCAGAGAGGTTCTGCTGTCCCTGCACAATGTGGACATCACCTTTGGCAAGGGCGACAATGCGGTGAAGGCCGTCAAGAACGCCTCCTTTGATATTTACAAGGGCGAGACCTTCTCTCTGGTGGGCGAGTCCGGCTCCGGCAAGACCACCATCGGCCGTGCCGTGATCCGCGTGAACCCCTGTTCCGCCGGCGAGATCCTGTACAAGGGCGTGCGTATTTCCGGCAAGATCCCCCGTTCTCTGGACCGCGAGGTCATCCGCAACATCCAGATGGTGTTCCAGGACCCCGCCGCCTCTCTGAACGAGCGTGCCACTGTGGAATACATCATTTCCGAGGGTCTGTACAACTTCCACCTCTATGAGAACGAGGCAGACCGTATCCACAAGGTGGAGAACATGATTGAGGAGGTCGGTCTGCTCCCCGAGCATCTGACCCGTTACCCCCACGAGTTCTCCGGCGGTCAGCGCCAGCGTATCGGTCTGGCCCGCGCCCTGGTCATGGAGCCTGAGCTGGTGGTGGCTGACGAGCCCATCTCCGCCCTGGACGTGTCCATCCGCGCCCAGGTGCTGAACCTGCTGAAGAAGTTCCAGCAGGAGCGGGAGACCACCTATCTGTTCATCGCCCACGACCTGTCCATCGTCCGCTTTATCTCCGACCGTATCGCGGTCATCTATAAGGGCGATATCGTGGAGATCGCCGAGGCGGAAGAGCTGTTCGACTTCCCCCTGCATCCCTACACCCACTCTCTGATCTCCGCCATCCCCATCCCCGATCCCGTGCTGGAGAAGAACAAGGTGCTCTACACCTATGATCCCTCCATCCACGACTACAGCGAGGACAAGCCCGAGCTGGTGGATATCGGCCACAATCACTTTGTGTACGGCAACAAGAAGGAGATCGAGGAGTACAAGGCCATCCGTGAGAAGGGTGAGCGGCTGAAGTCCGTCACCATTCTCGGCCCCGACGATCCCAGACCGGAAAAGCCGGTGGAGGACACCACCGTCAGCAAGGAGATCCTGGACGCTCCTCTGCATGACACCGGCAGCTTCTGGCTGAGCTTCTTCTCCTTCTTCCTGCCCATTCTGGGCCTCATCGCCGGTGCGATCTTCAAGAGCAAGAATTACATCCGCAACTTCAAGGCGTGCAAGAAGGGCGCCATTGCCGGCCTCATCACGCTGGCTGTGGTCCTGGTGATCTTTGCGCTGCTGCTGCTGATCTCGGTGCTTTGATGAGCCACCGGTCCAACGCGGGTTGGAGGTCCTATGAGAAGAACTGCAAGAGATAAACGCCCTCCCGTCAAGCCGGTGGAGCGCATCGAACTGTCGGAAAAGCACTTCAATGTGCGCCTGGTGGTCGTGGTGGTGCTCCTGGCCATCGGTGCAGCGCTGATCGCCAAAACGGTGATCGGCCTGCTGCGGGCCGATCCCGGCTGGCAAGTGGTGGAGGTGGACTCCGCCGAGTATGAGAGCAGTGCACCGGAGTTTGTGTTCTACTATCAGGTGGGCAGCTCCGGGGTCCCGGCGGGCATTGAGTACCGCCAGATCTCCAAGCTGTATACCGAAACGGCGGTGAAGGCCTTCCGTTTGTTCCACCGCAGCGAGCTGTTTGAGGACGAGCATAATCTGGCTTACCTCAACCGGCACCCCAATGAGACGGTGGAGGTGCCTCCGGTGCTCTACGACGCCCTTTCCCAAATGGTGGAGGGCGGAAACCGGGCCATTTATCTGGCGCCGGTGTACGCGGAGTACCAAAACCTGTTCTTCTGCAGCTACGACTACGAGGCGGAGAACTACGATCCCCGTGTGAACGCTGAGACGGCGGAGTATGTGGCCCAGGTGCTGCGCTTTGCCGGCGACCCGGACATGGTGGACCTGGAGCTTTTGGGCGGCGGAAAGGTCCGCCTGAAGGTGGCCGGGGAGTATCAGAGGTTTGCCGCTGAGATGGCTGTGGACGCCTATCTGGACTTCTTCTGGCTGAAAAACGCCTTTATCACCGACTATCTGGCGGATGTGATGGAGGAGAACGGCTACACCCACGGCACCATCTCCAGCTATGACGGCTTCTGCCGGGACCTGGACGACCGGGGAACGGTGTTCAGCTTTGACCTCCGGGACCTGTCAGATGGGACGGTATATCCCGTGGGCACCATGGAGTATACCGGCTTGAAGAGCGTGGTGGCCTTCCGGACCTACCCGGTGTACGATCTGGATGTGCAGCACTACTACCAGTGGGAGAGCGGCGAGCTTCGCCATCCCTATATTGATCCTGCGGATGGCCTTTGCAAGAGCGCCATGAACGATCTTGTGGGCTATTCCGGGGAGCTTGGCTGTGCACAGACCGCGCTGCGTATGGCGAAGGTCTTTATCGCCGAGGAAGTGGATGAAGATCTCCTCCGGCAGCTTCCTGAGCAGGGTGTGGAGTATATCTGCTTTACAGACCGCGTCCTCCGCCACAGCGACGGGAACCTCCGGGTGAGCGGACTTTACAACAAAAACGGCGTGCAGTACCGCATGGAACTGGCTGCGTAACGAACTGAAATTGGGAACAGGAGCGCCTGTTCCCAATTTTCTTAGGGGGAATAGGATGTTCAACAGTACGCTCTGCTATCTGGAGAATGACCGGGGAGAATATCTGATGCTCCACCGGGTGAAGAAAGAAAAGGATGTCAACAAGGACAAGTGGATCGGCGTCGGCGGCAAGTTCGAGGGGGAGGAGAGTCCCGATGAATGCCTGCTGCGGGAGGTAAAGGAGGAGACCGGCCTCACCCTGAAGCGCTGGCGGTTTCGCGGTGTGGTCACCTTCCACACCGACGGCGGCTGGGAAGGGGAGTTCATGTACCTCTTTACCGCCGATCGCTGGGAGGGGGAACTGGCCTCCGACTGCGTGGAGGGCGATCTGGAGTGGGTGCCCAAAGCACAGGTGCCCGATCTTCCCATCTGGGAGGGGGACAAGATCTTCCTCAAGCTGCTGGCGGAAGAACGCCCGCCCTTCCTGCTGACCTTGAGGTATCAAAAGGATAACTTGATCCGGGCCGTTCTGGACGGCGTGGATCTGATTGGAGGATCATATGAAATTTAAGGAAATGCCCTATGTGCGCCCCGATGCGGAGCAGATCAAGGCAAACATGAAGCGCATCACCGAGGCGCTGAAGGCCGCTGAGAGCTATGAGCAGGCCAGAGCCGCCTTCATGGAGATGGAGACCGAGCTGAAGCACTTCAGCACCGCCAGCAATCTGGCCATGATCCGCAACTCCATCGACACCCGGGACGAGTTCTATGACGCTGAGGTCAAGTTCCTCAATGCCGCCGGCCCCGAGCTGCAGGAGTATGAGCAGGCCTGGACCATGGCCATGCTGGAGAGCCCCTATCGCCCCGACTTTACCGCCGAGTTCGGCGATCTGATGTTCGTCAACGCCGAGATCCAGCTCAAGACCTTCGACCCCGCCATCGTGGCCGACCTGCAGAAGGAGAACGATCTGGTGATGGAGTACCGCAAGCTCATCGCCTCCGCCCAGATCCCCTTTGAGGGCGGCGTCTACACCCTGTCCCAGATGACCCCCTTCAAGAGCGACGCCGATGATGAGCGCCGCCTGGCCGCCTGGAAGGCCGAGGGCAAGTGGTACAAGGACAACCAGGCCGAGCTTGACCGCATCTACGACGAACTGACCCATCTGCGTGACAGCATGGGCAAAAAGCTGGGCTACGAAGGCTACACGACCCTGGGCTACTACCGCATGGGCCGAAACTGCTATGACAAGAACGATGTGGAGAAGTTCCGCACCGCCGTGCAGAAGTATCTGGTGCCCGTGGCGGACAGGATCTACCGTGAGCAGGCCAAGCGCCTGGGCAAGGAGTATCCCCTCAGCTTTGCCGACGCTGCACTGGAGTTCCGCTCCGGCAACCCCCGTCCCCAGGGCACTGCCGACGACATTCTGGCCCATGGCCTGAAGTTCTACAGGGAGCTGTCTCCCGAGAGCGGGGAGTTCTTCCAGACCATGATGGACTGGGAGCTGATGGATGTGCTCTCCACCGAGGGCAAGGCCGGCGGCGGCTACTGCACCAATATTGCCGACTATGAGGTGCCCTTCATTTTCGCCAACTTCAACGGCACCCAGGGCGATGTGGAGGTGGTCACCCATGAGGCCGGCCACGCCTTTGCCGACTGGATGAACCGCAAGCGCGTTCCCGCCGAGTATGTGTGGCCCTCCATGGAGGGCTGCGAGGTCCACTCCATGTCCATGGAGTTTTTGGCCTGGCCCTGGGCTGAGGGCTTCTTCGGTGAGGACACCCGCAAGTTCCGCTACAGCCATCTGGCCGGTGCGCTGAAGTTCATCCCCTACGGCACCATGGTGGACCACTTCCAGCACGAGGTCTACGCCCACCCGGACATGACCCCCGCTGAGCGCCACGGCGTCTGGAAGAAGCTGCTGGGGATCTATATGCCCTGGATGAAGCTGGACGGTGATATCCCCGTCTATGCCGAAGGCGAGGGTTGGCAGCGCCAGAGCCATATCTACAACAGCCCCTTCTACTATATCGACTACTGCCTGGCTCAGACCGTGTCCCTCCAGATCTGGGCCATGAGCCAGAAGGACTTTGCCGACGCATGGAAGCACTATATGGCTTACACCGTGCAGGGCGGCAGCCGCACCTTCGTGGAGCTGCTGAAAAACGCAGGCCTCGACAGCCCCTTTGACGAGAACACCCTCAAGGGCGTGTGCGAGGCGGCCAACACCTGGCTGGAGAATTACGACCTTACCGGCATCTGCTGAGCGAAAAGCGACGAGATGAAAAAAGCATCCGCATGATTCATGCGGATGCTTTTTTTGTGGCTTTTTTCAGCGGAAAACCCGGTTAAAGTCCCGGGGGGTCTTGGCAGTAAAGGTAATGTGCTTGCCGGTCTCGGGGTGGACGAAGGACAGCTCGTTGGCGTGAAGGCACAGCCGGCCGATGGGGTTGGTCTCAGCGCCGTACTGCTTGTCGCCGGCCACGGGGTGGCCCATCTCCGCCATGTGGACACGGATCTGGTTCTTGCGCCCGGTGTCGATGGAGATATCCAGCAGGGCGTAGCCGCCGCCGCTTTTGAGCACCTTGTAGTTGGTGATGGCCTCATGGGAGTTGGGGCCGGGGTCGCCGGAGAAGACCATGTGGGTCTTGGTCTCCACCAGATGGGTGCGGATGGTGTCGCACTCCTTGCGGGGCACACCCTCCACCAGCGCCTGATAGCCCCGGCGGGTAACGATCTCGTTCCAGCGCTCCTGAAACAGCTCCTTGGTGTGGGCGTCCTTGGCGAACATCAGAACGCCCGAGGTGTCCCGGTCCAGACGGTGGATGATGAAGATGCGGTTGTCGATGTGCTGGCTCTTCACATAGTCGGTGACGATGTGATAGGCGGTGCGCAGCTTCTCCTTCTCGTTGGCCACAGAGAGCAGCTTGGCGGGCTTGTTCACCACGATGAGGTGCTCGTCCTCATAGAGCAAGGGGAAGGGCAGGGCGTCCTGACGGGGAGCGGGGACGGAGAGAATGGTGATCTGCTGGCCGGGGTGGAGGGGGGTGTCGAACTGGGAGGTGGGGTGGCCGTCAACGGTCACCAGCTTGCGGGAGAGGAGGGACTTCACATTGTTGCGGCTCTTACCCTTGAGCGTTTCCAACAGGAAGGGGAGCAGGGTGGTCTCCGCCTCCACGGTATAGGTGGTCTCACGGGACTTGTCCCGAAAGGTTCTCTTTTGTTCCATCGGATTACCTCATTGTCTTGAATTTGCAGATATTTTTAATATTTTACCACAAGATCAAGGGAAAGTCCATGGGGACAGGCAATAATCCCGCCGCTTTTTCATAGAGTTTCCGGAGGTGATGTACCATGGGAAAGGAAGGCTTGCTCCTTCGGGCGTCCAAAGCCTTTGATGTGCCGGGGGATGTGGTGGCCGGATTGCCCAGGATCGAGCTGATCGGCGCGGGGGAGCTGCGGATGGAGCAGCACCGGGGTATTCTGGCCTACGGTCCGGAGGAGATCCATATCTCCGGGGGGAAGCTGGTGGTGCGGGTGAAGGGGAGCGGCCTGGAGCTGCGGGCCATGAACCCCACGGAGCTGCTCATCACCGGAGAGATCCGGGTGGTGGAGTTGGTTTGAGGGAAAGGAGGCGCGGGGATGAAGCGGCTTGTGAACCTGCTGCGGGGGTATGGGGAGTGGCGCGTGACCGGCTGCTTTCCCGAACGCATGCTCAACCTGTGCGCCCAGAACCGGGTGCAGTTCTGGCGCCTTCAGTGGGAGGATGAGCTGACCTTCACCTTCCGCACGACACTCCGTGACCGCAAAAAGGTGGAGAAACTGGCTGAAAAAGCCATGTGTGAAGCAAAACTGATTCACAGGAAAGGCGTGTCGGCTGCGGCGTCCGGACTGGCCAAACGGTGGGGGTTTTTGCTGGGGTCGGCTCTGTGCGTGGCGGCGGTGAGCGTGCTTTCCGGGTTTTTGCTGGTGGTGGAGGTGGAAGGGAACGAACAGGTGCCCACAGCGGTGATCCTCTCCGAGCTGCAGCGATTGGGGGTGCGCCCGGGGGCGTACGGCCCGGCATTGGAGGAGAAGGAGCTGGCCAATGAGGCGCTGATGGCGCTGCCTCAGCTGTCCTACATGACCATCAACATCTATGGGACCCGGGCAGAGGTGCAGGTGCGGGAGGCGGTGAAGGAGCCGGAGCTGCTGGACGAGGACACCCCCGCCGATGTGGTGGCCGGGGCGGACGGCATCATTCTGGACCTGCGGGCCGACTCCGGAAGAGCGGTGCGCCGGGAGGGGGATATCGTGGCGGCGGGGGAGGTGCTCATCGCCGGGCGAATGAAGCTGAACGGGCCGGAGTACGGGGCCAGCGATCTGGGGTATCTGGTGGTGCACGCCGCCGGCTCCGTTCGGGCGCGCACATGGCGCACTTTGGAGGAGAGCGTCCCGCTGACCGGGCTGAAAAAGGAATACACAGGGGCGGAGCAGACGCTGTACAGCCTTCAAATTTTATGGGGAGAGGTGAATTTTTTTAAAAACAGTAGCATTTCCTATGCCAGATATGATAAAATAACAAATACCCGTATGCTGACCGTGTTCGGCAGGGAGATGCCCCTTGGCCTGACCACCACCACGCTGCGGGAGTATACGGTCACCGAGGCGCCGCTGGATGTGGAGGCGGCGGAACAGCGCCTGAGACCGGTGCTGGAGCGGCGGCTCAGCGAGCTCATGGATGCCAATGAGGGCAGCGTGCTCCGCCGCGATACGGTGATGAGAATGGAGCGTGACAGACTGACCGTGACCCTGCTGGCCGAGTGCGAGGAGGAGATCGGCAGAACGGTGGAGCTGCCGGGAGAGACCGGGCGGGAACTGCCGGGGGCCGCGCCGTAGCCCCAAAGGAGAGCTGCAAATGACAGAACAATTTATCAGTATTGAGCGCATGGAAGAGGCGGTGAGCCTGTTCGGCGCTTTTGACGAAAACATTCGCATCATCGAGCAGGAGCTGGATGTGTCGGTGGTGAACCGGGAGTCCAGCCTGAAGATCTCCGGTGAAGCGGAGAATGTGATGCTGGCGGTGAAGGCCATTCAGGGCCTCTTGAGCCTCAGCGCCAAGGGCGAGACCATCAGCCAGCAAAATGTGCGCTATATCATCGAGCTGGTGCGCTCCGGGCAGGAGGGTAAGCTGGCTCTGCTGGCCAAGGATGTGGTGTGCGTCACCGCCAAGGGCAAGCCCATCAAGGCCAAGACCGTGGGCCAGCAGAAATATGTGGAGGCCATCAAGAACAACACCATCACCCTGGGCGTGGGTCCTGCCGGCACCGGCAAGACCTACCTGGCGGTGGCGGCGGCGGTGGCGGCCTTCCGGGAGAAGCAGATCAACCGCATCATCCTGACCCGTCCCGCCGTGGAGGCGGGGGAGCGGCTGGGCTTTTTGCCCGGCGATCTGCAGTCCAAGGTGGACCCGTACCTTCGGCCCCTGTATGACGCCCTCTTCGATATGCTGGGGGCGGAGACCTACCAGAAGTATCTGGAGCGGGGCAACATCGAAGTGGCGCCCCTGGCCTATATGCGCGGACGCACCCTGGACGACAGCTTTATCATTCTGGATGAAGCCCAGAACACCAGCCGGGAGCAGATGAAAATGTTCCTCACCCGTCTGGGTTTCAACTCCAAGATCGTCATTACCGGCGATGTGACCCAGATCGACCTGCCCACGGACAAGGTCTCGGGCCTCAAAGAGGCCATGCGGGTGCTGAAGGGCGTGGAGGACATTGCCATCTGTACCCTCAGCGGGGCGGATGTGGTGCGCCATGTGATCGTGCAGCGCATCATCAAGGCCTATGAAGAGGACGAGCAGCGCCGCAACGCCAAGCGGGACAAGCGTTAAGGACGGAACACACATGGAACACAACATTCTTTTTGATTCCGAGGTGGAGACCCCGGAGGGAGCGGAAGCACAGATCGAGCGCGCCATCACCGCCGCCCTGGATGCGGAGGGTGTGGTCGTCCCCTGTGAGATCAATGTGCTGCTCACCGATGACGAGGGCATCCACGCTGTCAACATGGAGATGCGCGGTGTGGACAGGCCCACGGATGTGCTCTCCTTCCCCATGTTTGAGCTGTCTCCCGGGGAGCACCCCACCATGGAGGACGCCGACCCTGCCACCGAGCTGGTGCCCCTGGGGGATATGTGCATCTCTCTGGAGCGCACCCGCGCCCAGGCGCAGGAGTTCGGCCACAGCCCGGAGCGGGAACTGAGCTACCTCACCGTCCATTCGGTGCTCCATCTGCTGGGCTACGACCATCTGGATGAAGGCCCCATGAAGGCTCAGATGCGGGCGCGGGAGGATGCCATCATGGCGCAGCTGGGCATAGGGAGATAATCTGCGAATATTGGTACAAACCCCGCCCGGTGGGCGGAGGATCCATATTATTTTGCTCAAGAAAGTTGAGGATCATCTATGAACATTACAAAATCCGGTATCATCACCATCTGCGGACGGCCCAATGTGGGAAAGTCCACGCTGACCAACACCCTGGTGGGGGAGAAGGTGGCCATCGTGTCCCCCAAGCCCCAGACCACACGCAACCGTATCTGCGCCATTCTGAACCGGGACGACACCCAGTTCGTCTTTGTGGACACCCCCGGTCTGCAC
>JAQXJQ010000072.1 GCA_029009035.1 Oscillospiraceae bacterium
AATGCTTTCTTACCATGGAGTACAACGATGCAGACTGTCTGTGCCGTGAGAAACACCGCAAATACGAACGGGGACCTCTGATGTGAGGTCCCCGTTTTTTCTGGCCGGGTGCTTATTGAGCGCTTACCTTCAAAAGCGGAACTGGGGTGGCCGGGCAAATGTTATCGAGGATCAGCACAAAATAGCAACCATGACTATTTGCGGGCCTTGGGGGCGTTGACGCAGCAGTCGTGGCAGACGTGGGCCGCCTCCATGACCACCTCGGAAACGGTGGGATGGGGATGGACCGTGCTGCCGATCTCGCTGATGGTGCCCTCGCATTCCATAACGGCGGCCACCTCGGCGGCCAGGTCCGTGGCCCGGGGACCGATAACATGGAAGCCCAGGATCTCATCGGTGGTCTTGTCGAACACGAACTTCACCAGGCCCTTGTTCTCGCCCATGGTCAAAGCCTTGCCGTTGCCGGACAGGTTGAAGAGACCGGCGCCCACATCCCTGCCGGTGGCCCGGGCCTGCTCCTCGGTGAGGCCCACCATGGCGGTCTCGGGATTGCAGTACACGCAGGAGGGGATGCGGTTCAGGTTCAGCTGCTTACAGGGTTTTCCGGCAATGTGGTTTGCCACCAGCACGCCCTGAGCGGAGGCCACATGGGCCAGCTGCATCTTGCCGTTGATGTCGCCGATGGCGTACACGCCGGGCACATTGGTGCGGCACAGGCCGTCGATCTCCACGAAGCCCTTGCGGTCCATCTTCACGCCGATGGTATCCAGGCCGATGTCCTTCGTATTGGGGATGCGGCCGCCGGCCATCAGCACCACGTCGCCCTCGGCGGTGCCCTTGGTGCCGTCCTTGACGGAGGCGTAGTGGACCTTCAGCCCCTCTTCGATGGACTCCACCTTCACGCCCAGCACCAGCTCCACACCGTTGGCCTTCAGTTCGGTCTCCACGAAGTCGGTGATGTCCTTGTCCAGAGGGCCAAGGACCCGGTCCAGCATCTCCGCAACGGTGACCTTCACGCCCAGACGGTAGTAGAAGGTGGCAAACTCAATGCCGATGACGCCGCCGCCCACGATGATGATATGCTTGGGGCAGGTGGTCATGTTCAAAAGGCCGGTGGAATCCACCACGCCGGGCAGGTCCACGCCGGGGATGGGGATGTGGGCGGGGTTGGAGCCGGTGGCCACGATCAGGTGGTCGCACGCCAGCGTTTCACCGTTATCCAGCTTCACCGTGCGGCGGTCCGCCAGAGTGGCATGGGCCTTGAAGACGGTGACGCCGTGGTTCTTCTCCAAAAAGCCGATGCCGTTGCTCAGCTGCCTGGAGACGGCGTTTTTCCGCTCGATGATCTTGGCATAGTCGAAGGCCACGTTCCCGGCGGTGACGCCGAAAGCGTCGCCGTGGGTGGCTTCGTAGTAGACGTCGGCGGAGTGCAGCAATGTCTTGGTGGGGATGCATCCCCGGTTCAGGCAGGTGCCGCCCAGCTCCGCCTCCTCCACCAGAGCGGTCTTCAGACCGTTCTGGCTCAGGCGGATGGCGCATTCATAGCCGCCGGGGCCGCCGCCCACGACGACTGCATCAAATTTCTGCATAAGCGTTTATCCTCATCATGTTCACAAATTTGTGCAAAGGATGGTTGTCGGGCCACAAATACTTCGATTAGCAGAGGGCTCGTAGCGCGATAAAGTTCTTTTTGGTCCTTTTACTTTCAAGAAAAAGGATCAGATCAGCAGGACCGGGTTCTGCAGATAGTTCTTCAACTTTTGCAAGAACTTGGCGGCCTCAGCGCCGTCGATGATCCGGTGGTCATAGCTCAGGCACAGGGCGCACATGGACTTGATGACGATCTCATCCTCGCCCTCGTCGTTGGTGACCACTACGGGGGTCTTGGCGATCTTGCCCACCGCCAGAATGGCGGACTCGGGGGGGTTGATGATGGCCACAAAGTCATCCAGATCGAACATACCCAGGGAGGACACAGTGAAGGTGCCGCCGTGGTAGTCGGCGTCGGTCAGCTTGCCGTCCCGGGCCTTCTCAATGAGTTCGGCGGACTTGGCGGCGATTCCGGAGAGGCCGATGATGTCGGCGTCCTTGATGACGGGGACGATGAGGCCGCCGGGCACGGACACGGCGGTGCCCACGTTCACATAGTCATGGTAGACAATGTTGTTTCCGTCAACGGAGGCGTTGACGATGGGCATATCCTGCAGGGCCTTGGCGCAGGCGCGGACGATGATGTCGTTGTAGGACACCTTGATGCCCAGGGCCTTGTACTGGTTCCGCAGGGCGATGGCGGCGGTCATGTCCACGGTCATGCGGTGGTTGGTCTGGGCGTTGGTGGACTTGCTGGCCAGCATGTTCTTGGAGATGGCCTTGCGCATCCCGCTCATCTTCTCGGTGTGGGTGCCGCGGGTCAGCTGGCCTGCGGGAGCGGCAGGGGCCTCAACAGCAGGCGCGGTGGGAGCAGCAGGAGCAGATGCCGCAGGCGCGGCGGCCTGACCGGGCAGGTCGGCAGTGGTGATCTTGCCGTTTGCGCCGGTGCCGGTGACGCCGGCAAGGTCAATGCCCTGGGCCTTGGCGATATTGGCGGCCAGGGGCGTGACGGCGGGCTTGTTGGCCATATAGCTGAGAACATCCCGCTCGATGATACTGCCATCGTTGCCGGTGGGAGCGATTTGTGTATAATCCACACCGTTCTCCTCGGCGACCATCTTGGCCCGGGGAGAGATGAACACCCGCTCATCAGGATCGCACACCGCTGCGGGTGCGTTATCAGCGGCAGACGTGGTTTCTGCGGCCTGGTCGGGTTCTGCGGCAGCGGCTGTTGCAGCGGCGGGGGCGGCATCACCCAGCAGGGCGGAAATGTCCTCGCCGGGCTCGCCGATAACAGCAATGATTTCAGTGATGGGCACAGTCTCGCCTTCACTGCGGACGATTTTCAGGAGAGTGCCGGATGCTTCAGCGTCCATGGTGATGGTCAGCTTGTCAGTCTCCATCTCAAACAGAGGCGTACCGGCTGCGACTTCCTCGCCTTCTTTTTTCAGCCAGCTGATGATGGTGCCTTCGGTCATCAAAAGTCCCTGCTTGGGCATAATTACCTTTGTTGCCATTATGAAGCCTCCTTATTTGCTCAGCGTCTTCTTGCAGGCTGCGATGATATCGCTGACCTGAGGAACAACTGCCTTTTCCAAATTGGGGTTAAAGGGCAGGGGACACTGCTTGGCACCCACGCGGACAGGGGCGGCGTCCATGTAGCGGAAAGCGTGGTCCATGACCTGACTTTCGATTTCGGAGCCCCAGCCGCCGACGGTGCAGGCTTCGTGGACGGTGACCAGATGACCGGTTTTCTTAACGCTTTCGCAGATGGTGTCAATATCCAGAGGATACAGGGTGCGGGGGTCCACGACCTCGGCAGAGATGCCTTCCTTAGCCAGCTCCTCAGCGGCCTTCAGCGCCTCACCTACATAGAACTGTGTGGCCACGATGGTGACATCGCTGCCTCCGCGCTTGATGTCTGCCACGCCGAAGGGGATCATGTACTCGGGATCGTCGGGGACTTCCCACTTGCCGCCCTTATAGAGCTTCTTGTGCTCGAAGAACAGAACGGGGTTGTCATCACGGATAGCGGTACGCAGCAGGCCAACGGCGTCAGCGGCGGTGGAGGGAACCACGATCTTCAGGCCGGGGATGTTCAGGAACAGGCTCTCTACGGACTGGGAGTGGGTGGCTGCGTTGCCGCCGCCAACACCCTGCTGGCCGCGGATGACCAGAGGGATCTTGGCTTT
>JAQXJQ010000073.1 GCA_029009035.1 Oscillospiraceae bacterium
ATATATTCCATAATCTGGCTCTGAATCTCAGGGTTGATGGTCTTGCCATCCTCATAGTACTGGGTGCAGGCCTCAGTGGAAATGGTAAAACCCTGGGGGACGGGCAGGCCGATATGGGTCATTTCGGCCAGATTGGCACCCTTGCCGCCCAGAAGCTCACGCATATTCGCATTGCCCTCCGAGAACAGGTAGACATACTTGTGACTCATTGCTACATTCCTCCGTATTCTTTCTTGTTGTTTTGATGATTATACCAATGATGTATTTTACTGGAGAACACACAGACTGTCAAGGCCGTTCTGCGGAAAACACAGAGAAAAATCGGCGGTTTCATCACAAAAAACCAAGTCAGGAGGCCGCAAAAAACGGTTGCGTCGTTCGAAAAAAGGGGAAAGAAGATTGTGCAAATCGACGAAACAACGCTTCGGTAACGGTTGAACGGGTAAAAACAAGATAAATATTTGCAGAGAAGAAGAATTTGGTTGACAAAACTGCGGAATGTACTATACTAAACAAGATGACCTGCGTATATTTTGCGCCGGCGCTCCGGCCGGCCACTGGGAAAGGAAGAATAGCAATGGGGTACTCCAAGGAAGACATCATTCGCATCGTCAAAGAAGAAGAGGTGGAGTTCATTCGCCTGCAGTTCACTGATATTTTCGGCCAGCTGAAGAATGTGACCATCACCGCCTCTCAGATCGGCAAGGCAGTCAATAACCAGATCATGTTCGACGGCTCCTCCATCGAGGGCTTTGTCCGCATTGATGAGTCCGACCAGTACCTGTATCCCGATCTGGATACCTTTGTGGTCTTCCCCTGGCACGGCGCCCACGGCAAGGTCGCCCGCCTCATCTGCGATGTGTACAATGCCGACGGGAGCCCCTTCCTGGGCGATCCCCGCGGCACGCTCAAGCGGGTGCTCAAGCGTGCGGAGAAGATGGGTTTTGACGCCTTTAATGTAGGCCCTGAGGCGGAGTTCTTCCTGTTCCAGACCGACGAGGAGGGCAAGCCCACCACCAAGACCAACGATGAGGCCAGCTATTTTGACCTCGGCCCTCTGGACCACGGTGAGGTCACCCGCCGTGAGATCTGTCTGGCACTGGAAAAGATGGGCTTTGAGATCGAGGCCAGCCATCATGAGGTCGCCCGCGGGCAGCATGAGATCGACTTCAAGTACACCGACGCGCTCCGTGCCGCCGACAATATCATGACCTTCAAGCTGGCGGTCAAGACTTTGGCGCAGCGCAGCGGCCTGCATGCCACCTTTATGCCCAAACCCATCTTTGGTATCGCCGGCTCCGGTATGCATGTGAATATGTCCCTGTTCAAGAACGGCCGCAACATTTTTAACGATCCCGAGGGCCATAAGGGCCTTTCCAAGGAGGCATATGCCTTTATTGCAGGCCTTTTGTACCATGTGAAGGGCATGACCGCCGTCACCAACCCTCTGGTCAACTCCTATAAGCGCCTGGTGCCCGGCTATGAGGCACCCTGCTACATGGCCTGGTCCGCCTCCAACCGCTCCGCTCTGGTGCGGATCCCCGCCGCCAGAGGACAGAGCACCCGTGTGGAGCTTCGCAGCCCCGATCCCTCCTGCAACCCCTATCTGGCTCTGGCTGTCTGCCTTGCCGCGGGTCTGGACGGCATTGAGCAGGGCATGGTGCCTCCCGCCGAGATCACTGAGAACATCTTTGCCATGACTCCCGCCGCCCGCAAGCGCCGTGGCATCGAGGCCCTCCCCGGAACCCTGGAAGAGGCTATGACCTGCATGAAGAAGGACAAGCTCATCATGAACGCCCTGGGCGAGCATGTGACCAGCCAGTATCTGGCCGGCAAGGAAGCCGAGTGGGAGGAATACCGTACCCGTGTTTCCAGCTGGGAGCGGGACAAGTACATTATGAATTATTGATGCCGTCATCAATCAGACGACACGCCTCCGCCTGTTTCGGAAGAAGCAGGCGGAGGTTTTTTCGTTTCTCTGTTCTGAATATGGACACGCCGTCATAGGATAGGGCCGTAAGGAGGGCGATACAAATGAAGCAGGGGATTGCGTTGGCGGCGGTGGCGGAGATGCTGCCGCCGGCGTTGGCAGACGGACTTGAAAAGCTGAAGCTGGAGGAGATGCTCCGGGTGGAGGAGATCCGCCTGCGCCGTGGGTATCCCATGACGGTGCTGCTGCCGGAGGGAGAGTGCCCTCTGGGGGGAGAGAATATCACGGAGGAGGTTCTGCGGTCTGTTCTGGAGCGTGCCACTCAGGCGTCCACCCATACGGCGCTGGACCAGATCAGGCAGGGGTTTGTGACCTTGCGGGGCGGGCACCGGATCGGTCTGTGCGGGACGGTGAGCCGTCGGGATGGAGAGACGGTCTCCCTGCGTTACCTGTCGTCCATGTCCCTTCGCATCGCCCGTGCGGTGGAGGGGCAGGCAGGCGGTGTGGTGCGGGAGCTGATGGAGCAGGGGCGTTTTGTGAGCACCCTCATCGTAGGCCCTCCGGGCAGCGGAAAGACCACATTGCTGCGGGAGCTGATCCGCACGCTGTCCGACGGGCACGGCGTACCGGCCCACCGGGTGGGTCTGGCGGATGAGCGGGGAGAGATCGCCGCGTTGTGGCAGGGGGAACCCCAGTTCCGGGTGGGACGGCGGACCGATATTCTGGACGGCTGCCCCAAGGCGGAGGCGTTGGGGATCCTGCTTCGGGGAATGAACCCGCAGATCCTGGCTGCGGACGAGATCACCCAGGGCGATGATGTGCGGGCCATGATAGAGGCGGTGGGCTGCGGTGCGGCACTGATGGCGACCGCCCACGGCGAAAGCCTGTCTGATCTGGAGCGCCGGCCCATCTATCGGCGGCTGCTGACGGAAAAGGTGTTTGGCCGTGTTGTGGTGCTGGAGCGGCGGGGAGCCGCGCGTACCGCCCGGGTGGAGCGGCTGCCATGAGGCGCCTTGTGGGGGCTGCCCTTTTGGAACTGGGGGCCATGGCGCTGGGTATGTGCGCGGTGGAGCACCTGAGGGGCAGAGTGCGCGATCTGCGCGGGCTGATATCCGGGATAGAGGAGATGATCCGGGAGCTGGATTACCGCCTGCTTCCGCTTCCGGAGCTGTTTGAGAGGGCGTCGGAATGCGCGCAGGGAAAGGCTTCGCTGTTTTTTGACCTGTGCGGGCAGGGGGCGGATCACCTCAACGGGAGGCGGTTTTATGCCGTGTGGACACAGGCTGCGGAGGCGGCACAGATGCGCCTGGAGGAAGAAGACCTTGCAATACTGGAACGGTTGGGGGCGGTCCTGGGCCGGTATGACGGTGACAGCCAGCGGGAGGCGCTGGCTGCGGCGGCCGGAAGATTGGCACGCCAGCAGAGCTGCGCAGAGGAACAGAGCTGCCGGTTAGGACGGATCTACCGCGTGCTGAGCTTTACGGCAGGTGCATTTCTGTTGATTTTACTCATTTAGGAGGGCAATTCCATGGACGTGGATCTGATTTTCAAGATTGCGGCGGTAGGGATCCTGGTATCCGTGCTCAATCAGGTGCTCATTCGTTCCGGGCGGGATGAGATGGCAACCATGACCACGCTGGTGGCCCTGGTGGTGGTGCTGATGATCGTTGTGCGCCAGATCAGCGGCTTGTTTGACACGGTAAAGACCCTCTTTGACCTGTGAACGATGTGATCCGTGTGGCAGCAGCCGGGATCATTGCTGCCGTTTGCGCTTTGGTGGTGCGAAAGCAGACGCCGGAACTGTCACTGCTGCTGGTGATCTGCGGCAGCGTGATCATCCTGCTTTTTTGTACCGGAGCGCTGAGCGCGGTGAAACAGCTGATGGACGAGCTGTCCCAAACGGGAGGCTTGACCGCGGCGACAGTCAAGCCGGTGATGAAGGTGACCGGGATCGCCGTCATTACCCGGCTTGCATCGGATCTCTGTCAGGATGCGGGAGAGAAGGCGCTGGCGGGGGCGGTGGAGATGGCGGGTTCGCTGTTTGCGCTGCTGGCCGTCATCCCGCTGATGTCCGCAGTGCTGGAACTCATCACGCAGTTGTTGTAGGAGGGGTCGCATGAGATACAGGTGGATAGCGCCGGTGCTGTTTCTGCTGCTTCTGCTGCTGACGACCCCGTGTGCTGCGCTGGACGGGGAAACGCTGCTCCGCCGCCAGGAGCAGGCAGCGGGGATCGATGAGCTGGAGCGGGCGGGACGGGAAGCAGGCGGCAGTGCCCAGTACGGGCAGGAATTGGACGAAGGGCTGCGGGCGCTCAGAAAAGAGGGAGAGCAGGCAGCGGGAGGGATCCTCCGCAAAGCACTGCGCTCCGGCGTGATGCTCCTGGTGGTGGTGATGGCCTGCGGCTTGGGGCAGAACCTCTATGAGGTCTCAGGGAGAAACAATATTCCGGTGACCTCGCTGGCGGGAACGCTGGCGGTCGCCGCCATATCCATGGGAGATGTGAGCTCCATGCTGGGGCTTGGCGTCAGCACCATGGAGAATATCGCCTCTTTCTCCAATGTGCTTCTCCCTGTGACGGCGGCAGTGACAGCGGCCACGGGTTCGGCCACGGGCGCGGCAGTGCGGCACCTTGCGGCGGCGGTGTTTTCCGACCTGCTGATGAATTTGATCCGCCGGCTGCTGCTGCCCATCCTCTATGCCTATCTGGCCCTTGTCGTGGCCCATTCGGCGCTGGGAAATGACGGCCTGAAGCGGATCTCCGCCGTGCTCAAATGGGTGGTGGTAACGGTGCTGACCACCATCATGCTGGCCTTTGTGGGCTATCTTTCGGTGAGCGGGATCGTGTCCGGAACCACCGATGCCGCCGCGGTCAAGGCGGCGAAGTTTGCCATATCCGGCGCGATCCCCGTGGTGGGCAAGATCTTATCCGACGCGGCGGAGACCATCCTGGCCTCGGCAGGCGTGCTGCGGGGGACGGTCGGTGTGTTTGGAACCCTGACCATTCTGAGCATCTGCCTGATCCCGGTGCTGATGCTGGCCATCCACTATCTGGTGTACAAGCTGGCGTCCGCTTTGTCTGCCACTGTGGGGCCGGCCGGGATCAGCACCCTGGTGGATCAGATCGGCAGCGCCTTCGCACTGATGCTGGGGATGATGGCCGCCTGCGCGCTGCTGCTGCTGATCGTGCTTCTCTCCTCGGTAACGGCGGTGAGCCTATGAGCGAAGTGGTGCGCAGCTGGCTGACGGGCGTTGTCTGCGCCTCCATGATCCTGGTTCTGGCAGACGGGATCGTTCCCAAGGGCGGTGTGAAGCAGGTCTGCCGGCTGGCGGGAGGGCTGCTTTTGCTGCTGTCCACCCTGAACCCCCTGCTGAAACTTGGGAAAATGAATGTTTTTGAGGCTGTCGATCGAAAGGAGAACGACATGGAAGCGTATATTCAGGCATTTGAGCGTGAACATGAATTTCTGTTCCAAAGCATCATAGAGGAGGAGACAGGCGCATATATTTCGGACAAGGCGCAGGAACTGACCGGCTGTCCCTGCGCGGTAACGGTGATCGCGGCTGCGGATGACGGCCTGTGGCCGGTTCCTACGGAGGTGGTATTGCGGGGTGTCTGGACGCAAAGGACCAGAGAGGAAATGAGCGCGTTTCTGGCTGAGGAGATCGGGATCCCGGCGCAGATGCAGCACTTTGAGGAGATGGAGACATGATGGAAAAGCTCCGTTTCCCGGGTATAAAGAACCTGCCGGAGTTTCTGAAGCGCAGCAAATATGTGCTCATTATGGTGGCAGCCGGGATCCTGCTGCTTCTTCTGCCGGCGAAGCGGGATCAGGCGCCAGAGCAGGGGAGCGGCGTCAGCGGCGGAGAAGAGAGCTTTTCCGTGGAAGCAATGGAGGCGCGGCTGGGGGAGATCCTGTCCCGCATTGACGGCGCGGGTGAGGTCTCGGTCATGCTCACCGTGCGCAGCGGGACCCGGAGGATCCTTGCGGTGGACCGCGAGCTTACTCAAACCGGCGATCAGAGCCGCCGGAGCGAAGAGACGGTGATCCTTTCCACGGACAATGGGGAGCAGGCCGTGTCGGTGGGGCAGAACTATCCGGAATTTCAGGGCGTGCTGGCGGTATGTCCCGGAGGAGATGACCCGGAGGTCTGCCTGAAACTGACCAGGGCGCTGGCGTCGCTCACGGGGCTCAGCTCCGGGAAGATCACGGTGTGCAAAGGCTCATGAGCAAAAACAGGGGTAACGGAGGGAAATGGTATGAAGTTATGGAAGAGAAACGCAGTGGTCGTGGCCATCGTGCTGTTTGTGGGTGCGGCGGTCTATCTGAATTGGTCCTATAACAATCGGGCTGTAGACGATCCTGTAGGAGAGAGCGCAGGAGGGAAAGTGCTGGGCCAGAGCGAACTGGTCAACGGGAATACGGATGACAAGGCTTCCGGGAATGAGACTCCGGTCTCCGGAACAGAGGATGAGAAGGGGACCGGCTACTTTGCCACCGCGCGGCTCAACCGTCAGCAGGCCAGAGACAGCGCGCTGGAACTGCTGCAGCAGGCAGCGGGCGATGAGAAGGCCGACCAGGCCATGATCGACGAGGCCAATCAGTCCATTCAGGTCATGGCGGCCTACACCATGGCGGAGGCTCAGGTGGAGAATTTGGTCACAGCAAAGGGCTATGGAGACTGCATCTGCTTTATCAACGACAGCAGTGCCAGCGTAGTGGTCTCTGCCACCTCCGGCGGACTCAATGAGGGGGATGTGGCCAAGATCACGGAGATCGTGAGCCAGGAGTCCGGGCTGAAGGCGGCGCAGATCCGGATCATTGAGACGGAGCCGTAAAAATAGGATTGTAATTTTCCGCCATTGGTGGTATAATACCCTCAGTTTCCGAATGGAGAGGAGTAAATGCCCCATGCCTGAGAACAAAGATTACATCTTCCGTGAGGAGGAATTGGGAAATATCCAGGTTTCTGAAGAGGTGCTGGCTGCCATTACCGGCGCCGCAGCCCTGGAAGTAGAAGGCGTTGCCGGTTTGAGCCTGTCGGCGGGAAGCGATATGACCTCCGCAGTCAACCGTAAAACACTGTCCAAGAGCGTCCGGCTTTCCATGGAGGACGGACGGGTGGATGTGACCGTGTCCGTGCTGGTGAAGTACGGCCATGTGGTTCCCGATGTGGCCAAGGAAGTGCAGGAGGTCGTGAAGAGCGCGATGGAGAACACCAGCGGTCTGAAGGTCTCTGCCGTCAATGTGGTCGTGACCGGGATCGCCTTCCCCAAGTAATTAAAGGAATACTGTAGAACAGAGTCGGCGCAAGCCGACTCTGTTTTGTTTTGTATTCTATGCAATTTCCGGCGGTTGAGGGCTTCCATTTCTCGAAAAACCGGTGTATAATACCGTGTATATTCAAAAGTGGGGCGGTATGCCCGTGCGAAGAAATTGACTATTCGGCGCTGAGCGCCGTGAAAGGGAGAGACCGATATGAATAGAACGACTGCCCGTGAGATCGCCATGCACCTGACCTTTGAACTGGCCTTTTCTGACATCAAAGCGGAGGAGCTGCTGGAGCGCGAGCTGAACCGTGAGGCATTTGCCAAGCGTGCTGTGGATGAGCCTCTGTACGCCGAGTATCCCAACGAGGAGCAGGAGAAGTACATCCGCTCCATGGTGCTGGGTGTGGCTGACCACGGTGCCGAGTTGGACGGCTACATTGAAAAGTACGCCAAGGGTTGGCGCTTTTCCCGCATTGACCGCGTGGCTGCCGCCATCATGCGTGTGACCATGTATGAGATCCTGTATCGCCCCGATGTGCCCAACAAGGTCGCCATCAACGAGGCGGTGGAGATCGCCAAGGGCTATGTGGACGAGGACGTTGTGAAGTTCATGAACGGTATTCTTGGATCCTTTGTCCGTGCGGAGTTCCCTGAGCAGGAGTAAGGGCAATGAACGGACTTTGTCTGGGGTTTGATACCAGCAACTACACCACCTCTGCCGCCGTATTTGACGGAAAAACAGGGGAGAACCGGGGCAGATTGCTCACCGTGCCCGAGGGAACGCTGGGTCTGCGCCAGAGCGATGCGCTGTTTCAGCACACCAAGCGTCTGCATCTCATGGTGGAGCAGCTGCGTGCCGACGGTGTTATGGGCGGGATCCGGGCTGTGGGCGCGTCCACCCGCCCCCGGGAGGTGGAGGGCTCCTATATGCCCTGTTTCTTAGTGGGAGAAGGACAGGCTCGCAGTTTGGCCTCCGCGCTTGGGGTGCCCTTTGTGGCCTGCTCCCATCAGCAGGGACATATTGCCGCCGCCGCCTGGTCCGCGGGCCACGGAGAGCTGCTGGATACGCCTCACCTGGCTTGGCACCTGTCCGGCGGTACCACCGAGCTGCTGCTGGTGCGTCCCGAGGGCTGCATGGTGCGGGCCGAACTGATCGGCGGCACCACCGATATCTCGGCGGGCCAGCTGGTGGACCGCATCGGCGTCGGTCTGGGTTTGGCGTTTCCCGCGGGAAAGGCCATGGATGAGTTGAGCCGAAATTCTGTAAAGAAAGATTGCTTTACTGTGAAGATGTCGGAAGGGAAATTTTCTCTTTCCGGGATGGAAAATAAGATCCGTGCCATGGCTGAGCAGGGAGCGGAGTCTTGCGATGTCGCCCGCTACACCTTTGAGACCCTTGCCTCGGTGTTGGAGCGTGCTACGGTGTGGGCCAGATCGGTCTATGGCGAGCTGCCGGTGCTCTGCTCCGGCGGTGTTGCCTCCAACCGGCTGCTGCGGGAGCGTATGGAGCCGCTGGGCGCCATCTTTGCCCCTCCCCAATACTCTACCGACAATGCTCTGGGCGTAGCCATTCTCACCCACCGATGGCTGGAACGGGAGGGCAAAGCATGAACCTGTCCCAGTTTCCTGTCTTTTCCGTATCCCAGGTCAATCACTATGTGAAAGACCTGATGGAACGGGACGGGCTATTGAATGCCCTGTTGGTGCGCGGAGAGGTATCCAACTATAAGTGCTACCCCTCGGGACACCACTATTTTTCTCTGAAGGACGCGCAGGGGAGTATCCGCTGCGTCATGTTCCGGGGGGATGCTGCGCGTCTCCGGTTCCGGCCGGCCAACGGCATGAGCGTGGTCGCCTTCGGCCGTGTGAGCGTGTTTCCCCGCGACGGCCAATATCAGCTCTACTGCAGCGAACTGATCGACGATGGACAGGGTGCGTTGGACAGGGCGTTCGAGGAGCTCCGCCGCCGTTTGGAGGCGGAGGGCCTGTTTGACGGGGCCAACAAGCTGCCTCTGCCGGCCTGTCCCGGGAAGATCGCACTGGTCACTTCGCCTGCCGGCGCCGCTGTGCGGGATATGATCCGGATCCTGGGCGCCCGCTGGCCCATGGCCCGGGTGATGGTGGTCCCTGTTCGGGTTCAGGGTGAGGAGGCCGCCGGTGAGATCGCCGCTGCGATCCACGGGCTGAATAACCGCAATGACATCGACCTGATCATCACCGGACGGGGCGGAGGTTCCAGGGAAGACCTGTGGGCCTTTAACGAAGAGGTGGTGGCCCGTGCCATCTATGTGTCCAATATCCCGGTGATCTCCGCTGTGGGGCATGAGCCGGATGTGTCCATTTCCGACTATGTGGCCGACGCCCGTGCCTCCACGCCCTCCAACGCGGCAGAGATCGCTGTCCCCGATCAGGGCGAGATCAGAGCACGGCTGGAGCATTTGGCCCGCCGACTTGCCGCCGCGGAGGGTGGGAAGCTGGCCGGAGCGCGGAAGGATCTGGCTCGATTGGAGGGCAGCAGAATGCTGAGGGACCTGAAAGCCCCCATTGACGACCGGCGGATGCTTTTGGATCATGTTTCCCGGGATCTTGCAGCCGCGCTGGAGCGGTCTGTGAAGAATCGGCGGCTCAAGCTGGGACAGCTCAGCGCCGGCCTGCACGCCATGAGCCCGCTGAGGGTGCTGGGCCGCGGCTATGCCATTGCGAAAAACGGCTCCGCCGTTGTGACCACTGTGAGTCAGGTGGAGCAGGACGATGATATTGAAGTTATGGTTTCCGACGGCCTTGTATCCTGTCGGGTGACGAAAAAGGAGGAACGGACATGGCAGTGAAAAAACAGTCCTTCGAGCAGTCTATGGCGCGGCTGGAGGAGATCGTGCGCACCCTCGAGCGTGGCGAGTGCGATCTGGACGCCTCTCTGAAGCTGTTTGAGGAGGGGGCAAAACTGGCCCGCACCTGCCATGACATGCTGGATAAGGCAGAGCAGAAGGTCACGCTGCTGCTGGATCAGCAGACCGGGGAGGAAGTCCCCTTTGAAGGAGAGGAATGAATTTGGAACATAAAGCGGAATATGAGCGTGTCCGCAGGTTGGTCGAGGCTGAATTGGAATGCTGCCTTACGGGAGAATACCCCCAGCGGGAGCTGTTGGATGCCATGCGCTACAGCCTGTTGGCAGGGGGGAAGCGTATCCGCCCGGTGTTGGTACTGAAATTCTGTGAAGCCATGTGCGGAAGCGTGGAACCGGCTCTGGACTATGCCTGTGCAGTAGAAATGCTTCACACATATTCTCTCATTCATGACGATCTTCCCTGTATGGATAATGACGATCTGCGCCGCGGGAAACCAACCTGCCACAAGGCCTTCGGGGAACGCAATGCCGTGCTGGCTGGGGACGCCCTTCAGGCGGAGGCGTTCTATCGCCTGGCGTCTTCCAAGAGGCCGGCCCGTGCCGTCTCCAACGGTCAGGCCTGTGCCGTATTGGGTGAGGCTGCCGGCGCCGTGGCCGGCATTTGCGCCGGCCAGTATCTTGATCTGGAGGGAGAGGGAAAGCCCAAGACCCTGGAGGAGCTGACCCTGATCCATACCTGGAAGACCGCTGCGCTGCTGAAGGCGGCCTGCCTGCTGGGCCTTGTAGCCTCTCCCGTGGAAGCGACGGCAGAGCAGTGGCGCGGCGCCGGGATCTATGCCCAGGAGTTGGGAATGGCCTTTCAGATCCGTGACGATATGCTGGATCAGGAGTCCACCACCGAGGAATTGGGCCAGCCGGTGGGTTCCGATGCGGAAAACGGGAAAGAGACCTTTGCCACGCTGTATGGTCTGGAGCGCTGCAGGGAACTGGTGGAGGAGCATACCCGGCGTGCAAAAGAGGCGATCCGGGGACTTTTCCCCGACACTGATTTTTTGTGCTGGCTGGCTGATGCGTTGGCGCAGAGAAAGAGTTAATGAAAATTCCTTTACAGGGAGAGACTTCCATGATACCGGAACGGTTGGATCATATTACAGACCAGCAGGCCGTAGAGATCTGCGCGGAGCTGCGCGAGCGGATCATTGAATGCGTGTCTCACACAGGCGGGCATTTGGCCTCCAGCCTTGGCGTGGTGGAGCTGTTAGTGGCGCTTCACCGTGTTTATGATTTGAATACAGACCGTCTTGTTTTCGACGTCGGACACCAGTGCTATGCCCACAAGATCCTCACCGGGCGCGGCGATCTGATGGGGACTCTGCGCCAGTTTGGAGGTATTTCCGGTTTTCCGAAGCCCCAGGAGCACCGCTCCGACGCCTTCATTGCCGGCCATGCCTCCACTGCGGTGTCCGTGGCTTTGGGTATGGCCAGAGCCAGAACCCTCAGCGGCGAGAACTATCAGGTGGTGGCTCTGATGGGCGACGGCGCGATGACCGGCGGCCTGGCCTACGAGGGTCTGTCCAACGCCGGGCAGAGCGGCGAACCCATGGTGGTCATTCTCAATGACAACGGAATGTCCATCACCAAGAATGTAGGCGGAGTGGCAGAGCACCTGTCCCGCCAACGCCTGCGCCCGCAATATCTGGAATTCAAAAAACTGTACCGCCGCGTCACCTCCAAAGGCCGCTTGGGTCGGGGGATCTATCGTATTACGCACCGGATCAAGCAGGCGGTGAAAAACGCCCTTTTGTCCGAGAGTGTTTTTGAGACCATGGGCTTTACATTTTTGGGCCCGGTGGACGGGCACGATGTAAAGCAGCTCACCAGGCTTCTCACCTATGCCAAAGAGCTGGGCAGCCCTGTTCTGCTCCATGTAAAGACCGTGAAGGGCAAGGGCTACGCGCCGGCAGAGCAGGAGCCGGACAAGTTCCACGGTGTGGGACCCTTCCGCCGGGAGGACGGTGCGCTGCTCTCCGGCAAGGGAAAAGAGAACTTCTCCGCTGTGTTCGGCCGCACCATGTGCGATCTCGGCGCACGGAGAGAGGAGCTGTGTCTCATTACGGCTGCCATGCAGTCGGGAACCGGATCGGATCTGTGGGCGGAGCGCTTTCCACAGCGCTTCTTTGATGTGGGCATTGCGGAAGAGCACGCCGTCACCATGGCGGCGGGCATGGCCAAACAGCATATGGTGCCGGTGTTTGCGGTGTATTCCTCCTTTCTGCAGCGGTCCTATGATATGCTGATCCATGATGTGGCCATCCAGCATCTCCATGTGGTGTTTGCGGTGGATCGGGCCGGACTTGTGGGCGAGGACGGAGAGACCCACCACGGCGTATTTGATGTGGCATACCTCACTTCCGTTCCGGGCATGAAGGTCCTGTGTCCCGCCAGCTTCGGCGAACTGGAGCGAATGCTGACCTACGCGGTGGAAAAGGTCAACGGGCCGGTGACCGTCCGCTACCCCAGAGGGGGCGAAGGGGATTATCGTGGGATCAGCGCCGAAACGGGAGCGCAGGTGATCCGCCCCGGCAGCGATGTGACCATCGTGTGCTACGGCACCATGGTAAATGAGGCGCTGAAAGCGGCAGAACTGCTGGAGGCAAAAGGGAAGAGCGCTCAGATTTTGAAGCTGAACAGCATCATTCCTCTGGACATGGACGCCGTTCTGGACTGCGCCGCCGGGACCGGCCGTCTGCTGGTGGCGGAGGAATGTATTGACACCAACTGCGTAGGCCGCAGGATCGCGTCTGAGCTCGCGCTGCGGGGTATGACCAATGTTCGCGTCCGGTTGGCCAATCTGGGCGACCATTTTATCCCTCAGGGTACGGTGGCGCAGCTGCGTGCTTTGTGCGGGATCGACGGCGCATCTATCTGCAAACAAGCGTTGGAGGAGATAAACTGATGGCAAAAAAGCGTTTGGATGTTCTGGTTTTGGAGCAGGGGCTGGCCGACAGCCGGCAGAAGGCGCAGGCCCTGATCATGGCGGGGCAGATCTTTGCGGGGGACAAGCGCTGCGATAAGTGCGGCATGACGCTGGAGGAAGAGACTGTGCTGGAGGTGCGGGGGCAGACCCTGCGATATGTGAGCCGCGGGGGCCTGAAGCTGGAAAAGGCGATGAAGTGCTTCCCCATCACGCTGGAGGGAAAGGTCGCGGCGGATATCGGCGCGTCCACCGGCGGTTTTACGGACTGTATGCTGCAAAACGGTGCAAAAAAGGTCTATGCGGTGGATGTGGGATATGGACAGCTGGCGTGGGCGCTGCGCAGCGACCCCAGAGTGGTGTGTCTGGAGCGTACCAATGCCCGCTATCTCACCACCGAGCAGATCCCCGAACCGTTGGAGTTTGCCTCGATTGATGTGTCCTTCATCTCTCTGAAGCTGATCCTGCCCGCGCTGCGGCAGCTGATGACCGCGGACGGACAGGTGGCGGCCCTCATCAAGCCCCAGTTTGAGGCAGGCCGTGAAAAGGTGGGCAAAAAGGGAGTGGTTCGCGACCCCGAAGTCCATCTCGAGGTGTTGGAACATTTTCTGATCCATGCAAAAGAGGCCAGATTTACTGTAAAGGGAATTGACTTTTCACCTGTTCGCGGCCCTGAGGGAAACATCGAGTATTTGGGTTACCTCTCCGCTGTGGAGGGCGAAGCGGAGTACGGAGATCTGCGGGAGCTGGTCAAGCGCTCCCATGAAGTGCTGTGAGGAGGAGAGTGCAATGAAGATCGTATTGAGTCCCAACCCATACCGGGATCGGGGACTGAAGTGCGCTCTGGCAGCCAAAAAGATCCTGGAAAACAGCGGCGCGCAGGTGGCGGTCTGCCTTCCTTTTGATCTGGAGGGGAACGACCATATCGTCCCGCCTGCCGAGATAGAGCTGACTCCTTTGGATGAGGAACTGGACAACGCGAATATTCTGGTGTGTTTCGGCGGCGACGGCACGATCCTTCATGCGGCCAGGGGCGCCAGCTCCCGTAATATTCCCATCCTGGGCGTCAATATGGGCAGCGTTGGCTTTATGGCTGAGCTGGAGCAAAGCGAAATGTCCCTGCTGGCCAAGCTGCCTGCCGGCGGCTACCGCACGGAACCCCGCATGATGCTGGATGTGTCCGTCCGCAGAGAGGGTAAGCGGGTTTTTTACGAAACGGCGCTCAACGACGCCGTCGTTGTCAAGGGCGCGGTGGCTCGTATGCTGGATCTGGAGGTAACGGGGGACAGGGTCCCCATTTCCAGCTTCTCCGGCGACGGAGTCGTCATTGCGACCCCCACCGGGTCCACTGCCTATTCCATGGCGGCCGGCGGACCCATTGTGGAGGCCACCTCGGAGAACATGATCATGACTCCCGTGTGCGCCCATTCCCTTCACGCAAAGCCCTTCGTGCTGGACAGCCGGAGGGTGGTTGGCGTACGCATTGCCCCCGGCAGCCACCGGGCGGCATATCTCTCCGTGGATGGCGGAAAGGCGTTCCGCGTGATGCCCGGCGATCTGGTGGAGTGCCGCAAATCCCGGCAGCAGACCCGGCTCATCCGGCTGACCGGCAGAAGTTTTTACGAACAGGTCTATAAGAAATTGGGAAAGGATTGAGGTGGCTTTCATGAAATCCAAGCGACAGACTGAGATCCTCCGTTTGATCGAAACTCAGACCATCGAGACCCAGGAGCAGATGCTCGCCGCGCTGCAGGCTTGCGGCATCCGTGCCACTCAGGCCACGATTTCCCGGGATATCAAGGAACTAAATCTCGTGAAACAGCAGGTTCAAGGCGTGAGCAAATATGTGGTGGCTAAGGAAAAGCAGCCCCATCACAATTACGGCAGCAGGCTGAAGCGCATTTTCAAAGACAGCGTGGTCTCCTTTGACATCGCCCAGAACATCGTTGTGGTCAAGACCATGGCCGGACTTGCCTCTGCGGCCGGCGCGGCAGTAGATGATATGGATGTGGAGGGTCTCGTGGGCAGCCTTGCCGGTGATGATACGGTGGTCCTCATTATGCGCAACAACCAGATGGCGGACGAGTTTTACCGTGATCTGAGATCCATGCTTGACTGAGGGTGAATTGCCATGCTGGCACTGCTTCATATTGAAAATATTGCCGTTATCTCTCAGGCGGAGATCACCTTTGAGCGTGGGTTTAACGTGCTCACCGGTGAGACCGGTGCGGGCAAATCCATTGTGATCGACGCCATCGGCGCCATTATGGGCGAGCGCACCAGCCGGGATCTCATCCGCACCAATGCCAAGTCCGCCCGTGTCTCCGCGCTGTTTCGGGATGTGCCCGGGCTGGATTGGTTTGAGCAGTATGGGATCTTTCCGGACGAAAACGGTGAGCTGCTGCTGGAACGGGCCATTCAGGCGGACGGGAAAAATGTCTGCCGGGTCAACGGGCGGCCCGTTCTTGTCACTCAGCTGCGGGAGCTGGGCTGCCGGCTGCTGAATATCCACGGCCAGCATGACGGCCAGCAGCTGCTGGACGAGCAGTGCCATCTGGACTATCTGGACAGCTTCGGTGGGCTGGAGCAGGTGAGAGGAGACTTTGCGGAGAGCTACGAAGCCATGTGCGCCGTGGGCCGTGAGCTGGAGAAGCTCCGCATGGACGACGGCGAAAAAGCGCGCCGGATCGATACCCTGACCTATCAGATCGAAGAGTTGGAACGGGCCGAACTGAGGGACGGCGAGGAAGAGGAACTGACGGCGCGGCGCGATATGCTGCGCAATGCCGAGCGCATCACCAACGCGGTGGACGGCGCATGGCAGGCCCTCACCGGCGGTGATGAAGGGGACGGAGCGGTGTCCTTGCTGCTGTCCGCCCGGGAGTCCCTGGCGCAGGGCGGTCGGTACAGCGAGGAACTGAAGCGCCTGTCCGACGCCGTTGAGGAGGTGCGCCTATCTGCCGAAGATCTGGCTGAGCAGGTGCGGGATGTGCGGGGAAGCCTGGATTTTTACCCCGGAGAATTGGACGAGCTGGAAGACCGGCTGGATGCCATCCACCGGCTGAAGAAGAAGTATGGCTCCACCGTGGGAGAGATGCTTGAGTATCTGGAGCGCTGTCGCAGGGAACTGGATGAGATCCAGTTCTCTGAAGAGCGTATTGAGGCGCTGGAGAAAAAGTGGAAGATCTCTCTTGATGATGCAAGGTGTAAAGGAAAAGCGCTTTCCGATGAACGCAAGGCGGCGGCGCTGGAACTTGCCCGGCGGATCGGCAGCGAACTGGCGGAACTTGATATGCCAAAGGTGAAATTCCGGGTGGATTTTGCGGAAAAGGACTGCAGGAACGGCATGGACGCCACCGGTATGGACACGGTGCGCTTTCTCATGTCCGCCAATGTGGGCGAGGATCTGAAGCCCATCGACCGTATTGCCTCCGGCGGCGAGTTGTCCCGCATCATGCTGGCGCTGAAAAATGTGTTGGCGGAAAACGACCAGGTGACCACCATGGTCTTTGACGAGGTGGACACCGGCGTGTCCGGACGGGCCGCAGGCAAGGTGGCGAGGAAGCTGTTTCAGGCAGCGCGGGCAAAGCAGGTTTTGTGCGTGACCCACCTGCCTCAGATCGCCGCCATGGGCGACGCCCATTTTTCCGTGGAAAAGGGCGAACTGGATGGCCGTACCTATACCGAGGTCAAGCGCCTGGATCGCGCCGGGCGCAGGGAAGAACTGGCTCGCCTCAGCGGCGGTGTGCCCACCCAGACCATGCTGGACGGTGCAGAGGAACTGTTGACCGCAGCGGAAGCATTTAAAAGGGAGAGCCGCCCGTGATGATGAAAGCAGCCTTTTTTGATATGGACGGTACCCTCAAGGCGTATAACGAGCCTGTCATGAGCGAAGAGGTGCGCAGGGATCTGGCGGAGCTTCGCCGCCGTGGTGTGAAGGTCATTCTGGCCACAGGGCGGAGCAGACACGATCTGAAGAATTTTGATATGCTGTGCGGTGTGGAGTTTGACGCCTATCTGACCTTTAACGGCAACTGCTGCTATGATGATGACGGCGTCTACCGCAATTTCTGTGTTCCCCGGGAGGATGTGGAGGCTGCCTGCCGAGTCCTTCGGGCGCATCCCGAGATCCATGCGGTCATGCAGGGGGAGAACGGAAATTTCATCAACTGGGTGGATGATTGGACGGAGGAGTTTTTGAGGTTCTTCACGCCGGATGGCCGGTATCCCATCCGTGAGCCGGAGGCCGCCATCGGCGAACGGATCTATCAGGTGGTCCCCTTTATCCCCGCCGGCATGGAGGAGCTGTTTCTTCCCCATATGCCGGGGTGCATGGCCACTCGCTGGCATGAAAAGGCCACCGACATCATACCGAAGGGCGACGGGAAGGCGGACGGTGTCCGGGCGACTCTGGAGCGCTACGGCCTGAGGCCGGAGGAGGCCATTGCCTTTGGCGACGGGGAAAACGATATGTCCATGCTTGCGATCTGCGGCATAGGCGTGGCCATGGGAAACGCAGGGCAGAAGGTGAAGGATAGCGCCGACTATGTGACCCTCGGCGTGCGCGAGAATGGCGTGTCCCATGCGCTGCGCCATTTTGGGCTTCTGGACTGAGATGCCCCGCAAATCCCGGTTGACAATGAAATAGTCTTGTGCTAATATGCAAACAATGTGTTGAAAAGGAAGAGTAGTCAAACGCTGCCTGCCAGAGAGCCCCCGGCCGGTGAAAGGGGGAGAGGACGCTTTGATGAATACCCCTTGGAGCAGCCGCCTGAACGGGATACTCAGTAGGGTTGGACGGGTCGCGCCCGATATTGCGCCATGAGTCTGTAAGACTCTCTGAGGCCATATCCGTGAGGATGTGGTGAACAGAGGTGGTACCGCGTTTGATCGCCCTCTGTCCCGTTGGGACGGAGGGCGTTTTTTATGGAGATCACGGCAAAACAGAGACAGCAAGGCGTTATTTGTGTGTTCCTCGCCGCTGTGCTGTACAGCATCGGCGGACTGTGCATCAAGGTCATTCCATGGAACGGCATGAGCATCAACGCGGCCAGGACCATGGTGGCGGTTGTGGTTCTGTGGGGGTATTTCCTCATTTCCAAACAGCGTCTGCGTCTGAACCGGTGGATCCTGCTGGGGGCTTTGTGTGTCTGCGGGACCAACACGCTGTTCTCCCTCGCCAACAAGCTCACCACTGCGGCCAACACCATCGTGCTGCAGTTCACCGCGCCCATCTTTGTGATCCTGTTGGGGATGGTGTTCTGGCGGAAGCGGCCGGGGAAGCTGGATGTGACCGCCTGTGTGTTCGTCCTGGCCGGTGTGGTCTGCTTCTTTGTGGACGGGCTGAGCGCCGGCGGCACGGTGGGAAATGTCCTGGCCCTCGCCTCCGGACTGAGTTACGCAGGCGTGTTCCTGCTCAACGATCTGCCGGACAGCAGCCCCATCAGCTCTGTGTTCTGGGGCAATATTCTCAGCGTGGTCATCGGCTTCCCCTTTTTGCTCCGGGAAACCGAGTTTACTGCCACTGCAATTACCAGCGTGGTCATTCTGGGTGCATTTCAGGTGGCTCTGGCCTATATCTTGATGTGCATTGGACTCAAGACCACCCCTGCGGTGACCGCCAGCCTGATCTCCGGTATCGAGCCGGTGCTCAATCCCATTCTGGTGGCGGTGTTTTACAAGGAGCGGATCGGCGGCCTGGCAATGGTGGGAGCCCTGATCGTCATTTTGTCCGTTGTAGTTTACAATGTAATGAGGGGGAAGCGATGTACGCCCAAACAGAGCGGTTGATCCTGAGACCCTGTACAGCAGGGGACTTTGAGGATTATTTTGCCTACATTATGGAGCCGGAACTGCAATATATGCTGGGCCTGGACGGGGTCACTGACAGAGCATCGGCCAAGGAGGAATTTCAATGGCTGCTGGAGAACAGAACGCTGTTGGCCATTGTGCAGAAAAGCAGCTCCCGCATGATCGGCCATATCTGCCTGCACCCACCCTATGAGAGCGTTGCCCAAGACCCGGAATATGAGGGGAAGAAGGGCGTTTCTCTCTCATATGCACTGAAAAAATCAGAGCGCAGACAGGGCTTGATGGTCGAGGCATTGCGGAAAACCATACAAATGATATTCCAAGAGGAAAAGGCAGACTATATCGACTGTGAATATCCCTCGTTCAATGGGGCTTCAAAGGCAGTTCAGGAAAAGCTGGACTTCCGATATTGGGGTTCGGAACGGTTTGGCGATATTGAATTGTTTATCAATGTGCTTATCAATCATGAATCATATGAAGGAGAAGAATTATGACACTGTACGATGAACTGGTTGCCCGAGGTCTGATCGCCCAGGTGACCAACGAGGAAGAGATCAAGGAAATGATCAACAACGGCAAAGCCACCTTCTATATCGGCTTTGACCCCACCGCCGACTCCCTCCATGTGGGTCACTTCATGGCTCTGTGCCTCATGAAGCGCCTGCAGATGGCCGGCAACAAGCCCATCGCCCTCATCGGCGGCGGCACCGCCATGATCGGCGACCCCTCCGGACGTACCGATATGCGCTCCATGATGACCAAGGAGACCATCGACCATAACTGCGAGTGCTTCAAGAAGCAGATGTCCCGCTTCATCGAGTTCGGCGAGGGCAAGGCTCAGATGGTGAACAACGCCGACTGGCTGCTGAACCTCAACTATGTGGACTTCATCCGCGACATCGGCGCCTGCTTCTCTGTGAACAATATGCTCCGCGCCGAGTGCTTCAAGCAGCGTATGGAGAAGGGCCTCAGCTTCCTGGAGTTCAACTATATGCCCATGCAGTCCTACGACTTCTACTACCTGTTCCAGCACTACGGCTGCAATATGCAGTTCGGCGGCAACGACCAGTGGAGCAACATGCTGGGCGGTACCGAGCTCATCCGCCGCAAGCTGGGCAAGGACGCCCACGCCATGACCATCACCCTGCTGCTCAACTCCGAGGGCAAGAAGATGGGCAAGACCGCCTCCGGCGCGGTGTGGCTGGACCCCAACAAGACCAGCCCCTACGACTTCTACCAGTACTGGCGCAATGTGGGCGATGAGGATGTGCTCAAGTGCATCCGTATGCTCACCTTCCTGCCCCTGGAGCAGATCGACGAGATGGACAAGTGGGAGGGCGCTCAGCTCAACCAGGCCAAGGAGATCCTGGCCTACGAGCTCACCGCTCTGGTCCACGGCAAGGAGGAGGCGGAGAAGGCCCAGTCCGCCGCCAAGGCGCTGTTCTCTACCGGCGGCGACCTGTCCAATATGCCCACTACCGAGCTCACCGACGCCGACTTTTCCGACGGCAAGATCGGTGCGCTGACCCTGCTGGTCAAGTGCGGTCTGGCCGCCTCCAACGGGGAAGCCCGCCGCCTCATCCAGCAGAACGGTGTGGCCATGGGCGACGCCAAGATGAGCGACGCCGCCGCCCAGTACGACAAGGACACCTTCGCCGGCGACGGCGTGATCCTCAAGAAGGGCAAGAAGGTGTTCCATTGCGCCAGACTTGCCTGATATGGTGGAGCAGCTTTTCTCAGAGCTTTCGCGGCTCCCGCAGGTAGAAGCCATTGCTCTGGGCGGCTCCAGAGCCGGAACTTGCTTCGATGAGAGTTCGGACTATGATGTGTACCTGTACTGTACCAATCCTGTCTCGGAAGAAATCCGCCGTGAGATCCTGTCCCGATACTGTGACACCATGGAGATCGGCAACCACTTTTGGGAGTACGAGGATAACTGCAGACTGAAAAACGGGGTGGATATTGATATCCTCTACCGTGATCTGGACGATTTCTGCGCCGGTGTTGCCGAAGTGGTGGAGCAGGGGCAGGCGCATAACGGTTACACCACCTGTATGTGGCATAACCTGAATACCTGCAAGGTGCTTTTCGACCGCTCCGGCCGCTTGAACGCGGCAAAACAGCGGTTTGATGTGGCCTATCCGGAAGCATTGAAGCGCAATATTATCCAGCGCAATATGCGGCTGCTCCATACCGCCATGCCGGCGTATGATCTGCAGGTCAAAAAGGCCGTGAAGCGCGGAGATCTGGTGAGCGTCAACCACCGCAGCGCGGCATTTATGGAGTCCTATTTCGATGTGCTGTTTGCGCTGAATGAGTGTACGCACCCGGGGGAGAAGCGATTGATCTCCCTTTGCAAAGAGCGGTGCAAATACCTTCCCTGTGACTTTGAGGAGAATTTGGCCGCCTATTTCCGGGCGATGTTCCGGGACCCTGAGGGCGCGTTGTACACCCTTCAACAAATTGTCTCCAATTTGGAGAAGCTCCTGGCGGAACACGGCCTGTTGTTTTGAAGAATTCCCGCAGCCGGAAGGCTGCGGGAATTCTTTTGTCACAGGATATGGTCCGTCACGCAGTCGTACCAGTGAACATAGGTCACGCCGTTCACGGTGAGCGTTTCATTGTCGGGCAGCTGCTCCGACCAGTGCTTGCCGTAGCGCTCCATGGCCCAGTCGTCCCGATTGAAGCGCCGCCACAGCACGGTGCGTCCGCTCTCGTCGATGTACTGCTCGGAGAGCGTGCCCTCATTGTAGCACTCGGCATCCACGATACAGACCGTATCGTAGCGCTTGCCGCCGATGCACACCTCATAGCGCCCCACCACATCCAGCAGACCCAGGGCGGGGTCGCAGGTGATGACGCTGCCGTTTTTGACGATGAGCCCACGGGGGAGGGGATGGGTCTCATTGCCGCAGTTGTCCGGCCCAAAGCCCCAGTTTTCCAAAAATTCATCGCCGTCAAGGAAGGTGATGAGCCGCTTTACGCCGCTTTGCACAGCGGTGCAGGCCAGATAGCGGCAATGGGTATCGGTGAGCTGGGCGACAAAGTGGGTGGGATAGATGTTGTCCGAGGGGTTGCTGCTGCCGGTGGGGTCGGTTCCTCTGGGGACCGCCTCTATCTCGACACCGCGAATTCCGTGGATCTCAGCCTCGCCCAGTACCTTCAGATCATACTGCCAGGTCTTTTTTCCCGACGGATCGTCGTACATTGCCCAGGAAATGCGCTCTCCCAGCCTGGGGACAAGGAACCAGCCCTGCAGCTCTTCCCAGCAGGGGGAGAAGGGGGGCTGCTCAGAGGGAGTGATGGTATAGCGTGGCAGATATTCCGGTAAAAGTTTCATATCAGAGTCTCCTTTTGCTTGTTGTGAGGGTTTTGGATAGAGTTGTTTGAAGTTGGCACGTGCGGTGTGCAGCCGGCTTTTTACCGTTCCCAGCGGGATGTTCAGCCGTTTGGCGATCTCGCCCTGGGGCAGCTGCAGCCAGTAAAAGAGATATAGAATCTGCTTGTCACAGCTGCCCAGACGCTCCATGACATCGCTCACCATGGGGTAGCGGTCCGGCCCGCGGCGGCTGAAGCCGACGGCGGGGGTAATGGTATCCAGGGGGATCTCCATGCATTTTGCCCGGGTACGGAAGTAGTCATTGCAGCGGTTCCGGGCGATGGAGAGCAGCCACCCTTTGAATGACAGGGGGTCTTTCAGCTGGCCGAAGCGCTCAAAGGCTTTGGCGCAGGTATCCTGAATGATGTCCTCCGCGTCCGCCGGAACAGGGATGCGAAAGCGCACGAAGCGCTCCAGCGCCGCTCTGTGCCGGCATAACAGGTCTTCAAATTCCATCCGCTCATCTCCGTTCCATGTAAAATCAAAACCGGTTTCACAGATATAGACGATTGGGAAAAGCAAAAGGTTCAGATATGAAACATTAAATGAGGCCGAAACGGACAAGCTCCCGCCGGATCTGCTCCAGATGTTCCCGGGAGGGCCTGCACAGGGGGAGACGCACATGGCCGGAGCACAGACCCAGCAGCTCCATGGCGGCTTTTACCGGGATGGGATTGACCTCGCAGAACAAAGCGTCGATGAGAGAGGCATATCCGGTCTGAATCTCGGCGGCGCCTTTAAAATCTCCGCTGAGACACAGATCGCACAGCTGCTTCATGACCTCCGGGATGAGGTTGGAGGCCACCGAAATGACCCCCATGCCCCCCAGTGCCATGATGGGCACTACCTGATCGTCATTGCCCGACCAGACGGAAAAATCTTTGGGACAGAGGGACCTGGTGTGAGTGACCAGCGCGAGGCTTCCCGACGCCTCTTTTACTCCGTTGAACCTGGGGTCTTGCGCCAGCTGCGCATAGGTTTCCGCCCCAAAGGACAGCCCTGTGCGGCTCGGGACGTTGTAAAGGATAATGGGCAGATCCACCTGCTGCGCGATGGCCTTGTAGTGGGCAGCCAAACCTGCCTGGGTGGTCTTGTTGTAGTAGGGAGTCACCATCAGCAGTCCGTCGACGCCCGCTTTCTTGGCACTTTGGGACAGGCGAAGGGCGACCTGGGTGTTGTTGCTTCCGGTGCCTGCAATGACCTTGGCCCTGCCGCCTATATACTTTACGCAGAATTTTGCCAACTCATCCCGTTCCTCAAAGGACAGGGTAGAGGCCTCACCTGTGGTCCCGCAGATACATACCGCGGGAATGTTCGCGTCCATCTGGCGGTCCAGCAGCCGCTCCAGGGCGGGATAGTCGATCCCGCCGCTTTCGTGAAAGGGAGTGACCAGCGCGGTACACACGCCGGTAAATACTGGGGTTCGCATACAGACACCCTTCCAAAGCTGAATATCGTTCATAGGTAAAAAAGAGGCTCCGAACCGCCGTTCAGAGCCTCTTTGGAATATCAGATCATTTATGCTGGATGTAGCCTTCAGCACACAGCAGCTCGGCCAGCAGAACAGCGCCGCCGGCTGCGCCGCGCAGGGTGTTGTGGGACAGGGAGACGAACTTGTAGTCGTATTGGGTATCGGGACGCAGGCGGCCGATGGAGACGGCCATGCCGCCCTCCAGATCCCGGTCCAGCTTTGCCTGGGGGCGGTTATCCTCCTCAAAGTAGTTGAGGAACTGCTTGGGGGCGGTGGGGAGGTTCAACTCCTGGGGACGGCCCTTGAAGTTCTTCCACGCTTCCTTCATCTGCTCCATGGTGGGCTTGTTCTTGAAGGTGACGAAGGCGGCGGCGGTGTGGCCGTTAGAAACGGGGACACGCAGGCACTGAGCGGTGATGGCGGGAGCGTCGGCATTGACGATGACGCCGTTCTCCACATGGCCCCAGACCTTCAGCGGCTCCTGCTCGCTCTTCTCCTCCTCGCCGCCGATGTAGGGGATCAGGTTATCCACCATCTCGGGCCAGGTCTCAAAGGTCTTGCCGGCACCGGAAATGGCCTGATAGGTGCACACCAGGACCTTCTCAATGCCGTATTCGCGCAGGGGGGAGAGGGCGGGGACATAGCTCTGGATGGAGCAGTTGGACTTGACGGCGATGAAACCGCGCTTGGTGCCCAGACGCCGGCGCTGAGCCTCGATGACCTCAATGTGCTCGGGGTTGATCTCGGGCACCACCATGGGGACGTCGGGCGTCCAGCGGTGGGCAGAGTTGTTGGACACCACGGGGCACTCGCACTTGGCGTAGGCCTCCTCCAGCGCCTTGATCTCCTCCTTCTTCATGTCCACGGCGGAGAAGACGAAGTCCACCTGGGCGGCAATGGCCTCGATATCATCCTGCGCGCTCATGAGCACGATGTCCCTGGCCTCCTCGGGGATGGGACACTCCATAGCCCAGCGGCCTGCCACCGCGTCCTCATAGCGCTTGCCGGCGGAACGGGGGCTGGCGGCGATGACGGTGAGCTGGAACCAGGGGTGGCCGGCCATCAGGGTGACGAAGCGCTGACCCACCATGCCGGTGCCGCCGATCACACCAACTTTATACTTTTCCATGTGAATGACCTCCTGCGCACTCTGAAAAACTTACGGTTGAAACAGAGGCGGTTTATGTACTATAATATAAAAAGGCATCGCGCCATTTGGGAGATTATAACACTAATACGGTAAAGTGTCAAATTGATATTTTGCCCGCGCAGACAGGAGACAGAGATGAAAAAACTGCTTGTAAGATTGATGGCGATGATACTGCTCGCGGCGATGCTGGCGGGCATGGCACTGGCCGCGGTGAGTCCCTCGGCGGAAAACGGAAGCACTCCGGCGCCGGAGGAGACCACACAGGCGGACCCCGGGGAAACTCCGGAGGAACCTGCCGACCCCATGGAGACGGAGGACCCGGAAGCCTCTGCCGATCCGGGGGACATCTCTGACCTCGGAGATCCCACCGAACCGGAGCAGCCGGAAGAACCCGCCGATCCGGAGCAGTATGTGCTCCGCGTCGGCCTGCGCTATGGAAGCGATGCCATGGACGGCGCCAACCTGGCCAACAGCGTGGGCTCCGGCTTTACATTTGGATACTAT
>JAQXJQ010000074.1 GCA_029009035.1 Oscillospiraceae bacterium
TCCTCCCACATCCTCAGCGAGATCCAGGCCATCTGTGACCGCGTCATCGTGATCCACGGGGGCCGGGTCGTGGCCGACGATACGCCGGAGAGCCTGTCCCGGAAGATGCTCGTCACCCACCGGCTGGTGATGCGCATCAAGGGCGAACCGGAACGGGTCACACAGGTGCTCAGTGAAGTGCCGGGGGTGCTCAAGGTCACACAGCTGACAGAGAAGGAGCCGGGAGCCTTCGATTACCGTGTGGAGGGGCAGCCGGATACGGACCTTCGTGCCGATGTGTTCCATGCCCTTGCCCGGGCGGATCTGCCTCTGCTCTGTACCTATCACAACGAGCTTTCCCTGGAGGATGTGTTCCTTAACCTGGTGGGCGGCGCCCATGGGGAGCAGAAGGAGGGGAGCGGAGCATGAGAGCAGTGCTGAAGCGGGAATTCCGCGCCTATTTCCAATCTCCGCTGGGCTATGTGTTCATTGCGGTGATGTACTTCTTCACGGGGTACTATTTCTTTACTTACAACCTTTACAGCAATACCACGGATATGTCCAACCTGTTTCATCAGCTGTTTTCCGTGGTGCTGTTCCTTGTTCCCATCCTGACCATGCGTCTGATGAGCGAGGACAAGCGTGCCAAGACGGATCAGCTCCTGCTCACCGCGCCGGTGCCCCGCATTGGCATCGTGATGGGGAAATATCTGTCCGCCCTGTGCGTTTACCTGATCGCGGTGTCCTCCGCCCTGCTTATGGCGGTGATCCTCTCTGTCTACGGTCAGCCGGACTGGCCGGTGATCATCGGCAATCTCATCGGGCTCATTCTGCTGGGAGCCGCCCTCATCGCCATCTGTATGTTCCTGTCCTCCCTGACGGAGAGCCAGGTCATCGCCGCGGTGTGCGGCTTTGCCGTCAGCCTCTTTCTGGTGCTGGTGGACGCGCTGGTGTACGTGGTGTCCGGCAGCCTGTTCAAGAAGCTGTTCTCCTACCTGTCCTTCAATGACCGGTACAGCGGCTTCACCATCGGACTCATTGACTTTTCCAATGTGCTGTTTTTCCTGAGCGTGGCAGCCCTCTTTGTCCTTCTGACCACCGCGGTGCTGGAAAAGCGCCGCTGGAGCTGAGGGGGTGGACGGCATGAAGAAACTATCCCGGAAAATGAACGCGCTGTTCGCCCTCATCATCGTGCTGCTGATCGCGGCGGTGCTCCTGCTCAACGCGGTGGCGCTGGTGCTGTCCAACCGCTACCCACTGGCCGCGGATCTGACCGCCAACTCGGCCTATGAGATCGGCAGCGAGACCAAGGCCGTGCTGGACGCCCTGACCGACGAGGTCACCATCGAAGTGCTGGCGGGGGAGGACTCCTTTGGGGGGGATCCCTATCTGGTCCAGGCAAAGCACATTCTGGAGCAGTATCCCCGGTATTCTTCCCGGGTGACCCTGTGCTACATCGACTACCAATCTGACCCCAGCTATGCGGCGGGACACGCGGATCTGACCCTGTCTGAGGGCGATGTGATCCTCACAGCGGGAGACCGTGTAAAGCAGATATCCCTGACATCCATGTTCAACTATGCCTACACCGCTTCCGGTTCGCTGACGGTGGAGTCCTCCAGAGCGGAGGAGGCGGTGACCGCCGGTATCCTCAACGTGCTCAGCGGCGAGGAGGTACGGGTGGGCGTTCTGACCGGAAACGGGGAGCAGGAGGAGCCTGCCTTCACCGCCCTTTTGGTGAACAACAACTATACCCTCAAGAGCGTGGTGCTCTCCACCGACGATCTGTCCGATTACGACGCGCTGCTGCTGCTGGCGCCCCAGACCGACCTGTCGGAGGACGATGTGCGCAAGCTGGAGGAATACCTCTATCACGGCGGCGAATACGGCAGGACCCTGTTTTATGCCGCGTCGGTGTCCCAGACCCGGCTGCCCAATCTGGAGACCTTCCTCTCCGAGTGGGGCGTTTCGGTGGGGGACGGCTCGGTGTTTGAGACAAAGGCTGAGCGCACCTACCAGTACCAGCCCTACTACCCCATTGCGGACCATCAGTCCAAGACCTACCAAAATATGCTCATCGACGGCAGCGCACCCATGCTGATGCCCCTGTCCAGACCCCTGGAGGTGCTGTTCACCTCCCGGGACGGCCGGTATACGGAGACGCTCCTCGCCTTTGGAGAGAGCGCCGGTGTGCGTCCCTCCGACGCGTCCGGGGACTTCTCCGCGGCGGATGCCCAGCAGTGGGGGCCCATGCCTGCCATGGTGCTGGCCAGCAGCAGAGTGTATGAAAACGGCGCGGTGGCCAGACAGTCTACCATTGTGGTGTCCGGTTCCGTGTCCATGCTGGAGGATATCTGCCTGCAGAACTCCTCCCTGTGCAACAGCACCTATCTGGTCAACCTGCTGAACGATCTGACCCAGCGGGAGGAGTCGGTGGTCATCGCGCCCAAGTCTCTGGCGGGCAAGACCCTGGGGGTCAACACCGCCCAGGTGCGGACGCTGGGGATCGTACTGGTGTGGGTGCTGCCTCTGGCCATCCTTTTGGCGGGTATTTCCGTGTGGCTGTACCGGAGGTATCAATAATGAAGAAACTTGTCCGGATCTTGGCCGCTGAGGTCGCGGTGATCGCGGTTCTGGCTGCGGCCCTGCTGCTGCTGATCCTCAATCCTGCGAAAAAGGAAGCGGAGTCCTGGATCTTTGCCGATCATGCCATCACCGATGTGGCTTCCGTTCATGTGGAGAACCTCTTCGGTTCTCTCGATGTATCCGCGCAGAGCGGCGGGTATGTGATCGAAGGCGTGCCGTCGGAGCTGGTGGATCTGGAGGCGTTCATTGATTTCCTGGGCCGTTGTTCCGCGGTGTCCGCCCTAAAGCGGGTGGATTCGGACCAGCGGGAACTGGCCGAGTACGGTCTGGCGGAGCCCAGCGCGCAGGTCTCAGTGACCTTCCGGGACGGCGGCAAGCTGGCACTCAGCCTGGGTGACCGGGAGCCGCTGTCGGGCAGCTATTACTGCGCAGTGGATGGGGAGAAGGGTGTCTATCTGCTGGATGAGGCGTGGGCGTCCCGCTATCTGATGGCCAGGGAACAGCTCATTTCCTTCTATATCACCCCCAAGCTGGAGGTGTCCAGCGCCCTGTCCGCCATTCGGGATGTGACCTTCAGCGGCGGGCCTCTGGCGGAGCCGGTGACCATCGAGTCGGTGGGCGCGGGCGACGAGCAGGTGAAGGAGCTGGCCCGCTCCTTCGGCGCTGCCACCCACATCGTGCGGGGGGCCGGCGTGTACGAGCTGGACCAGACCTACGGTCTGACCGTGCTGGAACCGCTGTGCGGCATGATGGCGCAGTCCATCGCCTACTACGGCCTCACCGGAGAACAGGTGGACGCCATGGGCTTTGCCCAGCCCGATATGAAAGTGGAGTTCGACTACAAAAACGGCACGCAGGAGACGGAGCACTATGTGCTGCGGTTCCTGAAGGCCACCGAGGACGGCTCCTACTTCTATGCCAATGCCGAGGGCAGCGGCGTGATCTACATTGTGGAGCGCTATGCCTTCTTTGATCTCTCCTATGACAAGCTCCTGCTGCGCTGGTTCCTGTCCCCGCTGCTGATGGATGTGGAGGGGATCACCGTGGAGAACGGCAGCGAAGTGTACGACTTTGCCATTGATCAGACCGATCCCAAAAATCCGACGGTGGCGATGAACGGGCAGGAGGTGGACATCACCCTGTTCCGCAGCCTGTTCCGCCTTTTGGGCAGTGCGGCTGCCGACGGGAATTATCTGGGTGTCCAGAGTGCGCCGGAGGGTGAGCCGTCCATGCGCATCACCTACCGCTATACCGGCGGCAAGGATGACGATGTGCTGGAGCTGTATCCCGGCGGGACCCGGCGCGTCAATGTCTATGTCAACGGCGTGTGTGAGTTCGCCATGCGGGACGCCTTCGTCCAGCGGGTGAACGACGCGCTGACCGCCATTGGGGCGGGGGAGAGCTTCGATATCAACTGGTAATTGACCGATGGCGGCAGTGCCGCCGGTAAGGAGGGTCTGTGTTGAAGGAGAGTAAACTCAAGGTCGCCTTGATCAGCTGCGGTATGATCGCCAACGCGGCGCATATCCCGGCCTATCTCAACCTGAAGGACAAGGTGGATCTGGCCGCCGTGTGCGATGTGAACCCCGTATCGGCGGAGCAGACCGCCAGACGCTTCGGCATTCCCAACTGGTATACCGACGCGGAGGAGATGCTGCGCAAGGAGCGTCCCGATCTGGTCTCGGTGTGCACGCCCAACCGCCTGCACAAGCCCATGTCCATGCTGGCGCTCTCCTATGGAGCCCATGTGGCCTGCGAGAAGCCTGTGGCCATGACCTATGCGGACGCAAAAGAGATGTACGACTACGCAAAGGCGCAGGGCAAAGTCCTCTTTGCCTGCCAGGTAGTCCGTTATAATCAGGAATATCAGTTCGCCAAGGAAATGATGGAGCAGGGGATGCTGGGGGATGTGTACTACTCCGAGTTCGCCCTCATCCGCCGCCGCGGTATCCCCAAGTGGGGTGCCTTCCATCTGAAAGAGGCCAATGGCGGCGGTGTGCTGTGCGATCTGGGCGTGCATCTCATCGACGCGGCGCTGTGGGTCATGGGTAACCCCAAGTTTGTCTCCGTGACCGGGACCGCGTCCTCCCATATCGCCCGCAACGAGCGTGATATCGTCACCAGCCTTGCCGAGAGCGGTGCTCCGGCGGGGGTGTTCAATGCCAGAAAATACGCCCCTGAGGAGTTTGAGGTGGAGGAATTCGCGGCAGGCAGCATCCGCCTGGATAACGGCTGCAGCATGAATTTCAAAACCTCCTGGGCGGTGAATTTGCCTCCCGAATATTCCATGTCCTTCGCGGGGAGCAAGGCCGGACTGCTGCTGCCCAAGATGGAGCTGCTGTCCACCATGGGCCGCTATCAGGCGGATATCAAGCCTCGCCTGTTCCCGGAGGAAGATCCCTATTCCAAGGAAGCGTTTCCCGGTCACTTCCACCTGTTTGAAAACGCGGTGGATCACATCCTGACCGGATCCCCCCTGGCGGTGCTGCCCGAGGAGACCCTCACCGTGACCGCCATCATTGACGCCTTCTATCTCTCTGCTGCCGAGGGCCGGGAGGTCCGCGCGGAGGAGATCGTTTGAAGCTGAAACCGCAGGTGAAATGACGAAAGGAGTAAAAACAATGAAGGTAGGCCTGTATTCCATTTCCTGCTCCGGCACCTGGTTCAATGACCGCCCCGCGCTGACGGTGGAGGAGTTCATTGACACCGCGAAGAAATTCGGCTATGATGGCGTTGAGATCGATTTGAAGCGCCCCCACGGTTCTCCCCTTGACCTGGACGAGAAGCGCTGCGCGGAGATCCGGGCCTACGCCGAGAAGCAGGGGCTGGAGATCTGTGCGGTGGCGGCAAACAACAACTTCGCCTCCATCGTGCCCGAGCAGATCGAAAACGAACTGCTTATGGTGCGGGAGCAGATCCGCGTTGCCAAACAGCTGGGCGCCCCGGTGCTGCGCCTGTTTGCCTGCTGGCGCGGCGTGGTGAAGAAAAACGGAATTGCGACCTATGAGATCCCGCAGCAGTATCACACCTATTACGGCGCGCTGGACTATGAGCTGCGCCAGAGCATTGTCAGCTGTCTGAAGGAATGTGTGAAATGGGCTGAGGAGGCCGGCGTGGTGCTGGCCCTGCAGAACCACCACCCCATCATCGAGGAGTACCATGATATGCTGGACTTCGTCAGGTGGGTGGACTCCCCCTGGCTGAAGTGCTGTCTGGACGCCCCCTGCTGCGGCTGGACCGCGGAGCACCAGAGCGACGAGTACATCACCCGGGCGGTCCGGGATGTGGGGGATCTGCAAATGCTCTCCCACGCCAACGCCGAGTTTGTGGAGCATGAGGACGGCAGCATTGAGATGATTTCCTTTGACCCCCATCTCCAGCCCGTGCTCACCAATTATCCCGCCTTTATCCGCACGCTCAAGGAGGTGGGGTATGACGGATATATCAATTACGAGTTCTGCCATATGCCCTTCCGTGAGGGCAAGGTGCGGGGCTACAACGATTACATTGAAGACCAGATCCGCATTGCCCAGAAGTATTTCCGTGGCCTGATCGAGAAGGCCTGAGCCACCGGCGCGGCCACCGCGCCCTTACATCCGAATAATTAAGGGAGGACACCCCTTGATTATAAACAAATCTATAAGGAGGAAACACAATGAAGAAGTTCGCAGCACTGTTCCTTGCCCTGGTCATGGCGCTCGGCCTCGTGGCCTGCGGCAGCAAGACCCCCGCACCCAGCAATTCTCCCGCACCCAGCGATTCTCCCTCTCCCAGCGCTTCCCAGCCCGACGACAAGCCCAATGACGGTCCCAAGGAGCTCCGTCTGGCCTCCCACAACGCCATCATCGAGGGCAACCCCTATCGTGTGCGTTATGAGGCTGACATCCAGGAGGCTGCCGCCGCCGCCGCTGAGTATGGCCTGAACGTGAAGTATGCGTCCTTCGTGTCCAACTGGGACGCCGCTACCGAGTCTCAGCAGATCGAGAACAGTATCAATGAGGGCTACGACATCATTCTGGTGAACCCCGTGTCCTCCACCGGCCTGGATCCCATCATTGAGAAGGCTCAGGACGCCGGCATCGTGTACATCAATGCCGACTGCGAGTACACCTCCACCGACGTCAACGTGCTGAACGTCTGCACCGACCAGTACTATCTGGGCTACAAGACCGCTGAGTACGCCGCTTCCGTCCTGGGTGAGGGCGCCAAGGTCATCATGATCGCTGCTCTGGACGGCAACTCCGCCAACACCGACCGTCAGAACGGTTTCTCCGATGCCATCGCGAAGTACGGCCTGGAGGTCGTGGGCGGCCAGTACAACCATGACTGGGACGCCGTGAAGGCTCAGCAGATCATGACCGAGATCCTGAACTCCGGCCTGGAGTTTGACGGCATCCTGATCTCCCAGTGCGCCGAGGCCGCTCTGGCTGCCTATGACGCCGCCGGCGCTGCCTATCCCAAGTTCGTCGGCTTCAACGACACCGGCGAGTTCATGCAGAGAATGCTGAAGCTGAACGCTGACGAGAAGAAGATGGACTTCCTGGTCCTGTCCAACCCTCCCGGAGTGGGCGCTTCCGCTCTGAACTTCGGTCTGAACATGATCCTGGGCCGCGAGCTGCGCGATGACGTGTACAGCGTGCCCGAGATCCACTCCATCCGTCTGCCCTCCAAGGTGAACTTCACCTATGACGACATCAAGAACCCCGAGTTCGTCAACATGGCTCAGGGCATGGATCCCGGTGACGCCATCACCTACTGGCTGACCATCGACGAGGTCGCTTCCGCCTACTTCAAGTAAGCCGGACGACATTTTTCGAACCATCAGACATAACCCGCTTGACGGGCGGAATATTCATTCCGCCCGTCAAGCTCCATTACAATGTCCGAGATGCCGCCCGCCCTTTTGGGCGCGCCATTTGGCCGCCGCGGGGGACAAGCTCCGTGCGCGGACTGTACGAGCGCATTTTCAGTGACAGGGACCACGAATTCCATTTGGCGGGAGGAGAGTAATTCATGTTTGAGTTACGCGCGATCGAAAAACGATTTGACGCGGTAGTCGCGCTGAACGGCGCCCACCTGCAGGTGGCTCCGGGCGAGATCCGCGCTCTGCTGGGCTCCAACGGCTCCGGCAAGTCTACCATGATCAAGGTCCTGGCCGGTCTGGTCAACCCCAACGGCGGACAGGTCCTGGTGGACGGAAACCCCGTGGAGATCCACAACGGTCAGGACTCCAGAAAGCTGGGCATCGCTACGGCGTTCCAGGATCTGAGCCTGATCCCCACCATGAGTGTCAGAGACAATATCCTGCTGGGCAACGAGCCCTGCAACAAGTTCGGTGTCGTGGACAAAAAGGCCTGCGACGCCCTGATCGATTCCCTTTTGAAGCGTTTCCATATTGACTGCGACCCCAACGCTTATGTGCAGACCCTGATGCCCTCCGTCCAGACCATGCTGGAGGTGGCAAAGGCGGTTTCCCTGAAGCCCCGTCTGCTGCTGCTGGACGAGGTGACGGCCTCTCTGCACTACGATGAGATAGAAGTGCTCTTTTCCGTGATGCGCGAGCTGAAGGAGGAGGGCGTGGCCATGCTGTATGTGACCCACCGCATGAACGAGGTGTTCCAGGTCTGTGACACCACCACCATCATGCGCAGCGGTGAGACGGTCACAGAGGGCAAAATGTCCGACTTCACCCTGGACGATATCGTCTACTATATGACCGGTCAGCGCCCGGATAAGGCGAGCAAGGCGGCTGAGCACGTGGCCGATGAGAACGGCGAGGTCCTGCTCAACGTGAAGGATCTGGCTGTGTATCCCAAGGTGCGGGATCTGAACCTCCGGGCCTGCAAGGGCGAGATCGTGGGGATCGGCGGCCTTCAGGGACAGGGCCAGTCGGAGTTCATCCGCGCGCTGCTGGGCGCCGAGCCCATTCAGGACGGCGTCATCGAGTATGACGGCAAGCAGGTGCACTTCAAGTCCCCCACGCAGGCCGTCAACGCCGGCATGGGCTTCATTTCCGGCGAGCGCAACCGGGAGGCCATGTTCCCCGTGCGTACGGTGGAGGAGAACATTCTGGCCGGCAAGGTGGCAAAGGGTAAGCTCTTTGCCTATATGACCCCGAAATCAAACCACGCGTTTGCCAACAGCGCAGTGGAGAAATATAACATCAAGATCGGAGCGCTGGACCACCCGGCCAACTCCCTCTCCGGCGGCAACCAGCAGAAGCTGGTGGTGGCCCGCTGGATCGCCATGCAGCCCAAGCTGCTGCTGCTGGATGACCCCACCAAGGGCGTGGACATCCACTCCCGTCAGGAGATCCACCGCATCCTCCGCCAGTGCGCGGATGAGGGCATGACCATCATCATCTCCTCCAGCGAGTCTGAGGAGCTGCTTGATGTTTCCGACCGTATTTATGTGTTCTATGAGGGCTGCGTGAGCGCAGTTCTGGAGGGCGCCAACAAGACGCCCGAGCTGCTGGTGGCCGCCATGATGGGCATGACCGGCAGCGAAGTCACCGCAGAAGGGGGGAAGGCAGAATGACCAATGTGAAAAGCGCGATGACACGCTTCCGCAGATCACCGGCGTTTGTAGGCTTTATCCTGTTCCTGGTGGCGCTGGTGCTCAACGCCCTGCTTCAGGGTCCCGCTTCCTTCTTTACGGTGAAGACCATCAACACCCTGTTTGCAAAAAATGTGCCCTTTATTCTGGTGACCATCGCCCAGAGCATCCTGCTGCTGGCCGGTACCATGGATGTCTCCTGCGGTGTGCAGGTGGCTCTGGTCAATGTGGTCATCATCATGTGCGGCCAGGAGCTGGGGCTGCCCTTCTTCGTCTGCTGCCTGCTGGGCATCGCGGCGGCGGTGATCGCCTCTCTGGTGTGCTGGGTGTGCTGCTCCGTGTTCCGCCTGCCCGCACTGCTGGCCAGCTATGCCCTGACCTACGCCATCAAGGGCGTCAACGTTCTCATTATGAGCGTCCCTCAGGGTAAGGTGGCAAAGGTGTACTACAAGGCCTATGACTCCCAGATCCTCGGCTTTATCCCGGTGTCCGCGCTGGCGCTGGTGCTGGTCTTGCTCATCTGGCTGTATGTGAAGCGGACAAGGTTCGGCTCCCATATCTACGCCGTGGGCGCCAATCCCCGCAACGCCTTCGCCGCCGGCATCAGCCCTGTGAAGGTCCAGCTGAAGGCCTTCCTGCTCAAGGGCGTGATCGTGGGCATCGCCGGTATCTGCATCACCCTGATGATCGCCTCCGGCAACCCCCTGCAGGCTGAGGATTACGGTCTGCGCTCCCTGTCCGCCTGTATCATCGGCGGTTTGGGCTTCGGCGGCTGGGGCTCCGTGTCCTGCGCGGTGTTCGGCTCCGGCTTCTATGTGTTCATTCAGAACTCTGTGTACTACTTCTTCTCTCTGCTGGTCAAGATGATCCCCGGCTTCTCCGTGACCAGCTATTGGCAGAACTTTGTGTCCGACATTATCATTTTCCTGGGTCTGCTGATGACCATTGTGACGGCCAAGGGCCAGCGCGAAGCGCTGAAGCAGGGCATCGTGAGCCAGTTCCGGCTGAACGGTAAGCCCGCAGCCGCAGGCAAGGAGGGTGACGGCGATGAAAACTAATGTGGCCACCGGCAATATGTCCGCGGGACAGCGGGTAAAGTCCTTCATCCAGAAAAGCCCTGCGCGCATGGCGTTTATCATCGCGTGTATTCTGTACATTGCGACCATTGCCATTTCTCCCTCTTCTCTGAACGCCAGCGCCATTGGCTCCATCATCATGCTGACTCTGCTTTTGAGCTTCGCCTCGGCCGGTCAGACCATCGTGCTTATCGGCGGCGGCATGGACTTCGGCGTGGGCGCGGTCATGTCCTCCGCGGCAATTCTGACCACCACGATTATGAACAGCCAGGACGGCCACTTCCTCCAGCTGCTGGTGACGGCGCTGGCCATGGGCGCTCTGGTGGGTATGATCAACGGCCTGTGCACCGTGAAGATCGGTCTGCCTCCCCTGATCGTGACCATGGCCATCGCCAATGTGGTCACCCGGATGCAGTATGTGCTGACCCAGGGCAGCCCCATGGGTTATGCCTCTCCCACCTTCATCAAGTCGGTGACCGCTCGTCTGTTTGGCCTGCAGTTCCTGCCCTCCATCGTGCTGTACGCCATCATCATTATCCCGCTGGTCTACTTCCTGCTCAACCGCTCCCGGTTTGGCAAGCAGGTCTATCTGGTGGGCAACAACCCGGTGGCGGCCCGGCTCAACGGCGTGAATGTGGCCAAGATCCAGGTGCTGACCTATGTGTTCTCCGGCATGTTTGCCGCCTTCGCCGGTATGCTGGGCGCGGCCTATATGAACGCGGCCCGCTGCCAGATCTTTGATGAATACGCCTATAACTCCCTGATCGCGGTCATCATCGGCGGCACCCTGTTCTCCGGCGGCGTGGGTTCCTACACCGGCAGTATCGCCGGCTCTCTGGTGCTGGTGGTGCTCAGCAACCTGCTGACTGCTGTGGGCTTTACTCAGCCTCAGCGCAATGTGGCCATGGGCCTGATCATGGTCGCGCTGCTGATCCTTTATAACCGTGAAAAGAATGTTCGCCAGTAATATCACATGAGATGCGGGGGACAGGTACAGGTGGATGCCTGGCCTGTCCTCCGTTTGTTTTATGAAGGGGGATGTGCCCATGGAAGGGCGTGCGGAACAGCGGGTGGTAAAGGGGATCACGGCGGCAATTCTGGGCACCAGTTTTGCCTATGCCTTTTCCAACTCCATTACCTCCGTGCTCATCAACGAACTTGTGGATGCCTTTGCCCTGACGGGAGCGGCCCAGGGGCTTTTGAGCAGTATGCTCAGTCTGGGCCAGATGGCGGCATTCCTGCTCAACCCCATGCTTCAGGGGCGGGTGAACAAGATGACCTTGCTGCTGCTGGCCGGGTTTTTGCAGGTGGTCATGCTGCTGGGGTCCGGCTTTGCGCCCACCTTTGCGCTCTTTGCCCTGGCGATGGCGGTGCTGGGCATGGGCGGCGGCTGGCTGGACGGCGGGATCAATTCCTGCATGATCGACCTCCATCCCACGGATAATCCCAAGTATCTGGGGATGCTCCACGGCATTTACGGTGTGGGCAGCCTGCTGGCGCCCCTGGTGATCCAGTGGCTGCTGCTGGCTATGGCATGGCGGTCTGTGCTGTGCTGCATTGCCGGACTTGTCCTGCTGGCCATGGTGCTGGTGGCCCTCACCCGCAAGGGGGTAGGGGTGGGCGGCCCCAAAAGTATGGGGGAGGAGCGTCTGACTCCTGCCCAGGTATGGGACTACCTCAAAAAAGGCCGAAATCTGCTGCTGCTGGGCTGCGCTGCCCTGACTACGATGGTGCAGGGCGGTGTGAACTGCTGGATCGTGCGCTATATGTTCCTGGCCCATGACCGTGGGGCGCTGGGTGCCACCTGTCTGACGGTCTACTGGATCGCTGCCACCGTCAACCGCTTTCTGGCGCCCCGTCTGCGGGTGCGTCCGCTGGTGATGCTGATGGGCGGCTCCCTGCTGGCGTCGCTGTTTCTGGGTGCCGGCATCCTCAGCGGGAGCGCCGCTGCCATGTGCGTTTGCGTGGGCCTTGTGGGTCTGGTCACCGGCCACTTTATTCCCATGATCGTATCGGTGAGCGCGGAAGGATACCGGGGCAGCACCACCCTGACCACTTCCGCCGTGATGCTGGTGATGGGGGTGGTGAGAGTTCTGCTCCCCCTGACCATGGCCGCTTTGACCGATGCTGTTTCTGTTTCCGCCGGCATGGCGCTGCCCGCGGTGGCAGGCTTGCTGGGCGCCGCTTTGTGCGCTGTGGCGCTGCGTTGGAAGGCGGGGGAGGGAACAGGCGAATGACCGGCGAAGCACAGGTGGGAAACCGTGCCCCCCAGAGCTTTTTCTGGGACTACAGGATGAAGCCGGACTTTCCCTTTTCGGCCATCGATTATACTGTGACCGATCCGGTGGGGGATGGCTCCCCCCGGCTGCACTGGCACAGCTACTTTGAGCTGGGTGTATGCACCCAGGGGGAAGGGGTCTTTTACTTCGGGGAAAAGGCCTATGCCTACTCCGTGGGGGACATCTTTCTGGTCAACAATCTGGAAAAGCACGGGGCGGCAGCGCGGAAGGGTACGAACACCCGGTTTCGATTTTTTCTCTTTTTGCCGGAGCTGTTTTTGGAGGGGGCCGACCCCTGGGAGTCGGAATATCTGCTCCCGTTCCGGTATGACAGCAGCCGGTTCTGTAACTGCATTTCCGGAGAGAGCGGCGAGGGGCGGAGGCTGCGTCCGTTGCTGGACGATCTGTGGGAGGACGCCTGCGGCAGTCGCCCGGGATGGGAGCGGCTGATCCGTGCGCGGCTGCGTCTGGCGCTGGCCGAGCTGTGCAGCCTGCTCCGGGTGGACGAGAGCGCGGCGTCCGCATCCGCTCTGGCGGATTACCTGCGTCTGCGTCCGGCACTGACCTATATTGACGCAAACTTTTCCCGCCGTTTGAACCAGAAGGAGGTCGCCGCGCTGTGCTATCTCAGCGAATCCCGCTTCCGTCACCTGTTCCGGGAGCAGATGCACATGAGCTTTCAGGACTATGTGGCAAAGCTGCGCTATCTGGACGCCAGAGGGCGGATCGCCTCCGGGCAGGGCAGCATTTCCGAGGCGGTTCGGGAGGCGGGATTCTCCAATCCCTACAGCTTCTACAAAATGTTTCGGGAGAATGAGGGCGTCACGCCCCGCGTTTGGCGGTCACATCTTGTGGACGGGAAAGACGGGTGTGCAGCGGAATAGCCGGATCTGATATAAACAGGAACGGTTTTGAGATTTCCGTTTTCGGGGTGCGTGTTGTAAAATTGACACAGGAAATAACTTTTGCGATTTGAAGATTTGTGCGGAACATACAGAAAATTGCCGCGGTCTTAGAAAAGGAAGGAGAGTTTTCCATGCTGAAGTATCCCAACCTGTTTACCCCCATTCAAATCGGAAACATGACTGTCCCCAACCGCATCTGCCACGTACCCACGGATGTCAGCTCCTCCAATGCCGACGGTTCGGTGAGCGAGCGGGACATCCATCACCACAGCGAGATCGCCAAGGGCGGCGCCGGCCTCATCATCGTGGGCGCCACCTCTCCCGACGGCAAGACCGGCCGACCCACCGTCACCGGTCTGGTGGCTGACGATGACAACTTCATCCCCGGCCTTGCCCGGCTGGCGGAGGGGATGCACAAGTACGGCGCCAAGTGCGTGGTCCAGCTCCAGCACCCCGGCCGCCAGTGCGCCATTCCCCGCTATAATACCATGTCCGCCACGGATATGGTGGTCAAGCTGCCCTGGAGCGCAGGCCATGAGATCGTCTATGAAAACGCGGAGGAGAAGGGCAAGCCTGTGCGCGCCATGACCACCGAAGAAGTGGTGGACATGGTGGACAAATTCTCCGAAGCCGCATGGCGTGTGAAGCAGGCGGGCTTTGACGGCGTGGAGCTCCATGCCGCCCACGGCTACCTGATCTCCCAGTTCATGTCGCCCTATCTGAATAAACGCAATGACCGCTGGGGCGGCAGCTTTGAGAACCGGATGCGGTTCCCCCTGGCCATCATCTCCTCCATCCAGAAGAAGTGCGGTAAGGACTTCCCCATTCTGGTCCGCTACTCCGTGGACGAGTGGGTGGAAGGCGGCCGCGAGTGCGAGGAGAGCGTGCGCATGGCGGTGGAGTTCGAGCGTGCCGGTGTGGCAGCGCTGGATCTGAGCCAGTGTATCCAGGAAAGTCCCGGTGCGGGCTTCGACCCCATGTACTATCCCGAGGGCTGGACGGTCTATGCCTCCCGTGCGGTGAAGAAGGCCGTGTCCATCCCCGTCATCAACAGCCACACCTTCCGTAACCCCGATTTTTGCGAAACGGTCGTGGCCGACGGCGATACCGATATGGTGGGCCTGTCCCGCCAGCTGCTGTGTGACCCCTATTGGCCGCTGAAGGCCTATCTGGGCAAGCCGGAGCAGATCCGCCGCTGCATCTCCTGCCTCACCGGCTGCTGGCAGGAGAGCATGATGGCCAAGAAGGAGATCGGCTGCGCCATCAATCCCGCCTGCGGACACATGGAGTTTGACGATCTGAAGCCTGCCGAAAAGCCCCTGCGTGTGGGTATCGTGGGCGGCGGCCCCGCCGGCATGGAGGCTGCTCGCATCGCCACGGTCCGGGGACACAAAGTCACTTTGTTTGAAAAAACCGGTGAGCTGGGCGGCGCCATCCTGGGCTGCTGCATGGCGCCGGGCAAGGAGAAGATGAAGTGGTACGCCGACTGGATCCGAAACCAGATCAGCCAGCTGAAGGTGGATGTGCGCCTGCGTACCTGTCCCACTGTGGAGGAACTGAAGCAGTTCGATGTGGTGCTCAACGCCACCGGTGCCTCCAGCTATGTGCCCGACTGCATCGGCGCGGAGCGGGTGGTGCCCTTTGAGCAGGCCATTGCCTGCCCCAAGGTGAACTGCCCCTTCCATCCCAAGGACCGCACCATGCGCCCCCTGGGCGAGCGGGTCCTGGTCTGGGGCGACCACTATGCCGCTGCCGATACCGCCGCCGCTCTGGCCAACATGGGCAAGGCGGTGACCATCGTCACCGACAAGAAGGAGTTCGGCTCCACGGTGGAGGTCATCCATATGTACGTTCTGCGCAAGCGCTTTGCCCAGACCGACGCCGAGGCCCTGGAGAGCAAGCCCTTCAAATATCCTGTCAAGGTCATTGAGAACAGCACCGTTTACAGCATCGAAGAGGGCAAGGTGGTGCTGCTGGACAAGAACTTCAATCGGACCGAGCTGGAGATCGACGATGTGGTGACCTGCCACACCAGATCCAACACCGGGCTCTTTGAGCAGCTGCGCTCGGCCGGTGTGCCGGTCATCAACGCGGGCGACAGCAAGAGCCCCCGCAATCTCCATGCGGCAGTGATGGAGGGCGCCACCTTCGGCCTCAAGCTGGAGGAGAGCGTGCTGATGAATCCCAACCACAGCGTGGTGAATGACCTTCCTGCCGATGTGCGCGCGCAGCTGGGCTGCTGACCGAAAAAAGCATAACGCAAAAAGCCACCGATGCGTCGGTGGCTTTTTGTCAGCCTGAATATGGCAAAAATCAACAAAAACATCTTGCAAATGAGCTCTGTTTTGAGTATAATAATTAAGATGTGTCGGCGGAGTGCCGGCTTGTCGGTCAAGCAAGTATCCCGAGCTCTGTCCTGCGCCGCTACTCCATATACATAGTGCCGCAGAGACACAAAAAGGAGGAAAATTCCGCACACCGGCGGTGTGGCAGTGTGGAGACCTGTCATAATGCTCCGGAGGTTTCACTCTTCCGGGGTGAGGAAGGAATTGCGGAGGCAGTCCTTTTACGGTGATGTATTATGGCAACTTTGTCCCTGAGAAATGTGAAGAAGATCTATGACGGTGGGGTTGAGGCGGTCCACGCCTTCAATCTGGATGTGGCGGATCAGGAGTTTATCGTTTTGGTCGGCCCTTCCGGCTGCGGTAAGTCCACCACCCTGCGCATGATCGCGGGTCTGGAGGATATCTCCGCCGGTGAGTTCTACATCGACGACAAGCTGGTCAACGATGTGGAGCCCAAGGACCGTGACATTGCCATGGTGTTTCAGAGCTACGCTCTGTACCCCCACATGACGGTGTACGACAACATGGCCTTTGCCCTGAAGCTGCGCAAGGTCCCCAAGGATGAGATCGACAAGCGTGTCCGCGAGGCTGCTGAGATCCTGGACATCACCCAGTATCTGGAGCGCAAGCCCAAGGCGCTCTCCGGCGGTCAGCGCCAGCGTGTGGCCATTGGCCGCGCCATCGTCCGCGAGCCCAAGGTCTTTTTGATGGATGAGCCTCTGTCCAACCTGGACGCCAAGCTGCGCAACCAGATGCGTGCTGAGATCATCAAGCTGCGCCAGCGCATCAACACCACCTTTATCTATGTGACCCATGACCAGACCGAGGCCATGACCCTGGGTGACCGCATTGTCATCATGAAGGATGGCTGGATCATGCAGATCGGCACGCCTCAGGAGGTCTTTGACCACCCTGCCAACATCTTTGTGGCCGGCTTTATCGGAATGCCCCAGATGAACTTCTTCGGCGCCAAGCTGATCAAAAACGGCGATGCCTACTGCGTGGAGTGCAACGGCGCCAAGGTCGCTCTGGCCGATGACATCCAGAAGAAGCTGGCTGCCAACGGCGTGGAGGGCAAGGATATTATTCTGGGCTGCCGTCCCGAGCACATGGTGATCAAGGAAGCCGGGGAGGACACCATGGAGGCCACCGTGGATGTCTCCGAGATGATGGGCAGCGAGATCCATCTGCACCTGTCCTGCGGCGGCAAGGATGTGGTGGTCCGCGTTCCCACCACCGAGCTGGACGCCGACCAGCGCGGCGGCATGAGCTTCGGCACCAAGGTCAATCTGGCCATCCCCAGTGATCTGGTCCACCTCTTTGACCCCGAGACCGAGAAGAACCTGATCTGAGATCTGTACATCCCCGGCAGGCAGATGCGAAAGTACCTGCCTGCCGGTGTTTTTTCAAATCTTTTCTGAGGTGAATTGATATGATCCGAGTGACCGTGTGGAACGAGTTCGTCCAGGAGCAAATGGATGAAAAACGCTTTCCCTGTATGAAGGATTGGAAGCTGGATGAGCAGGCGCTCGCCTCCATTTCTGCCAATGCCCGCCGCATCCGCCAGGTGCACGGGGGCGCCATTCACAACACACTGCGCTGTGTGTTTGAGGAGGACGGACAGATCGAGGTGCGCCATGTGGGGACGCTGGAAATGGAGCAGTGCGGTCTCAGCGAGGATGTGCTGAAGGACACCGATGTGCTGGTCTGGTGGAGCCACGTGGCCCAGCAGGATGTGCCCGACGAGGTGGCGGCCCGGGTGGCGAGCCATGTGCAGAGGGGAATGGGGGTCATGTTCCTCCACTCGGCCCATATGTGCAAGCCCATGAACCGCCTGCTGGGGACGAGCTGTACCCTGCGCTGGCGGGAGGGGGACACGGAAAACCTCTGGTGCTGCAACCCCACCCATCCCATTGCCGAAGGGGTGCCGGCGTGCATCCATCTGGAGAAGGAGGAGATGTACGGCGAGTTCTTTGACATCCCCACGCCGGATGAGCTGGTGTTCCTGGCCGGATTTGGCGGGGGAGAGGTGTTCCGCGCCGGGTGTGTCTGGAACCGTGGATATGGCCGTGTGTTCTACTTCCAGCCCGGTCATGAGACGAATGAAAGCTATTTGAACCCGGATATTCGCCGAATTCTCCGCAACGCCGTCCACTATCTTGCCAGACCGGAATACCGGCGGGAGAAGCTGGAGTGCCTGCCCGTGTGAGGGCGAAAAAGCAGAACCGATATATGAAAAAGCGCATTGCCTCTACTGGTGTAAAGGCAATGCGCTTTTCAGCGCTTTGGGGTCATTTCTGACCGTAATAGGCGTGGGCGCCGTGCTTGCGGAGGTAGTGCTTGTCCAGCAGCTCCTGCTGCATGGGGCCGTGGGAGGGCTCCAGCATGAGGGCGTGGAAGTTCATGAAGGCGCACTCCTCCATGACCACCGCGTTATGGACGGCATTGACGGGGTCCTTGCCCCAGGTAAAGGGGGCGTGGCCGTTGACCAGCACACCGGGGACGGCGATGGGGTCGATGTTTCGGCGCTCGAAGGTCTCGATGATGACCTTGCCGGTGTTCAGCTCGTAGCTGTCCCGATCCTCAGGCATGCCGATCTCCTCCGGAGTCATGAGGCGGGTACAGGGGATCTCCCCGTGGAAGTAGTCCCCGTGGGTGGTGCCCATGGCTGCAATGCCGCGGCCTGCCTGGGCGAAGGAGGTGGCCCAGCGGGCGTGGGTGTGGACGATGCCGCCCAGCGCGGGCCAGGCCCGATAGAGGGCCAGATGGGTATCCGTGTCGCTGGAGGGCTTGTAGTGGCCGTCCACCACGGCTCCTGTGGCCAGATCCACCACCACCATATCCTCCGGTTTCATGGTCTCGTACTCCACGCCGGAGGGCTTGATGACCATAAGCCCCGTTTCCCGGTCGATGCCCGAGACATTGCCCCAGGTGAAGGTGACCATGCCGTATTTGGGCAGGAGCAGATTTGCCTCACAGACCTGCT
>JAQXJQ010000075.1 GCA_029009035.1 Oscillospiraceae bacterium
TATCAACGGTTTTGAGGCGGATTTCAAAGCCGGTCGGAAGAAAGAAGAATACGCAAAGAAAGTGGGAATGATAGAGTTTGTTGTTGGTATAGTTCTGCTTATCACAGGTGTTGCACTTATTCTGTTTGCCTAATAAATTCCGGTTTGTCTGAGGTGTCCCGTTCCTGTTTTGCAGCGCGCCAAAGCCTCCCTCTGATGAGGGAGGTGGCAAAACCGAAGGTTTTGACGGAGGGAGAGAAACAGATGGCGTTATGTCTATCCCCCAGTCTCGCGCAAGCGCTCGACAGCCCCCTCTGACGAGGGGGCCTCGGATGCTACCGCACCTATATAAAAACAGGCCAGGGATCCCAGGCCTGTTTTACGATTCGGCACATCATTTCCCCGCTCCGTGGCATACTTCCATGGGAGGGATTTTCATGAAACACTCAAAGCAGGTATGGTTTGCCGTGGCCGGCGGAGCGGCGGGACTGGTCAACGGCTTTTTCGGCGGGGGAGGCGGCATGATCTTAGTCCCCATGCTGGCGGGCAAGTGCGGTCTTGACCGGCGGCAGGCCTTCGCCACCTCGGTGGCGGTCATCGCTCCGCTGTGCGCCCTGTCCGCGGGCATTTACTGCCTCCGGGGGGATCTGGAGCTGTCTGCGGCCCTCCCCTATCTGGCAGGCGGGCTGGTGGGCGGCCTCATCGGCGGCAGAGTGTTCAAGCAGCTGTCCATGAAGTGGCTGCGGCGCCTCTTCGCCCTGCTCATCCTCTACGGCGGCGTGAGGGCGCTTCTGTGAGCGGCTTTCTCGCCGCCGCTCTGGCGGGCGCGGTGACCGGCGTCCTCTCCGCCTTCGGCATCGGCGGAGGCTCCCTGCTGCTCATCTATATGACCGCCTTTGCCCATGTGCCCCAAAATCTGGCACAGGGCATCAACCTGCTCTACTTCCTGCCCACCGCCGCCGCCTCACTCCCCTCCCATGTAAAAAACGGCTACATTGAAAAAAGTGCCCTCCTCCCCGCCATCTCCGCGGGGCTGGTGGGGACGGCGCTGGCGGCATGGTGCGCCACAGCCATGGATGTGGTCCTGCTGCGCCGCTGCTTCGGCGTGTTTCTGCTGTTCATCGGCTTTCGGGAGCTGTTCCGCAGGGAATAAGCGCCAGCTTCCCCTCACGGGGCAGTGCCTTGATGGCGCACTCCCGGCGCATGGCCTCCTCCTTCGTGGCATACTCCTCATAATAATGCGTACTGAACAAAGCCGTAAGTCTTGAAAGCGACGGCTTTCAAGACTAATTGGCTTTGTTCAAGTGCGCGGGTTTTGAGCAAAATAGTCCAAACCCTTGCACCTCCCGCTGAAACGCCCCGGCGTTCCAGCGGGAATACGCATTGTTACAATGTCTGAATTTCGCAAAATCAGCTAAAATGAGCTGTTTTTGCGAAATTGCGCGGCTTTTGCCGCGCGAATAAACCGCTTTGCGGTTTATTCGGCAGACATCATAATAGACCAGCTCCACAGGGCGGCGGGATCGGGTATACCGCGCGCCCCTCCCGGCGTTGTGGGCTTCCAAGCGCCGTTCCAGGTCGTTGGTCCAGCCGGTGTAGAGGGAGCCGTCGGCACAGCGGAGCATATAGGTATAGTTCATGCCATCCACTCCTTTTCCCCCATTGTACCACAGCGCTTCTTGTATTGAAATGAAAACTATGGTATGATACGGGATAATCAACCAAGAAACGGAGAATGTTCATGGACTATTTTCATCTGTCCGCCTCCCCGGATACCATTGCCGGCCTCAGCAGTCTGGGGCTTGCCCATCTGGGGGACGGCGTTTATGAGCTGATGGTGCGCTCCTGGCTGTGTCTCAAGGGAAAGGCCACCAACAAGGGCCTGCACAAGGCCGCCATCACCTATGTGTCCGCACCCGCCCAGGCACAGCGGTGCCGGAAGTTTCTGCCTGTCCTCACCGAGGAGGAACAGGAGGTGTTCCGCCGTGGCCGCAACAGCCACACCGCCGCCGTCCCCAAGGGGGCCAGCGTGGGTGAGTACCACACCGCCACCGCCATGGAGGCCCTGTTCGGCTACCTGTGGCTCAAGGGTGAGACCGACCGGCTCAACCAGCTGTTCACCCTCATGATGGAGGACTGATCATGCCCTTAGACGCCATTACCATGACCGCCGTGGCCCGGGAGCTGCGGCAGAGTCTTCTGGGCGGCAAGATCGACAAGATCTATCAGCCCACCCGGGACGAGGTGGTGCTCCATATGCGCACGGGCAGCGGCAACAAAAAGCTGCTTCTCTCCGCCAATCCCGCCCACCCCACAGCCCAAATCACCCATATTTCCCCGGAAAACCCCGAGATGCCCCCCAAGGGCGGTTTGCTCATGCGGAAATACTTCGTGGGCGGCAGAGTGCTGGACATCACCCAGCCCTCCATGGAGCGCCTGCTCACCTTCCGCTTTGAGACCCTCAACGACCTGGGCGACCGGGTGGAGCGCAGGCTGGTGCTGGAGTGCATCGGGCGCAAGTCCAACCTCATCATGCTGGACGCGGATGGGCGCATCACCGACTGTCTGCGCCGGGTGGACGGCGATCTGTCCTCCCAGCGGCCCCTCATGCCCGGCCTCTTTTATCAGGAACCCGCTCCCACGGGAAAGCTGAACCCCGTGACCATGCCGGAGGATTCCATCCGGGAGCTGGTCATGGCCTCCGCCCCCGAGGGCGAGGGACAGGCCAAGTGGCTGCTGGACACCTTCAGCGGCGTCTCCCCCCTGGTGGCCAGGGAGCTGGAGTTCCGCTCCGGCGGCGCCAAAAGCGGTCTTGCCGACGCGCTGAACAAGCTGGCCGCCATGGTGAACGAGGGCGATTTCACTCCCGTCGCCCTGCGGAAAGAGGGGAAAGAGCTGGATTTCTCCTTCTTCCCCGTGCTCCAGTACGGTCCGGAGGTGGAGCTGCGGCGCTATGACAGCTTCTCCGCTCTGCTGGACGATTTCTATGCCGCCAGAGAGGCCCAGGAGCGGGTCAAGCAGCGGGGACAGGATTTCATCCGCTCCGTCACCCAGGCCCGCAACCGCACCGCCAAAAAGATCGCCAACCAGGAGCAGGATCTCTCCAGAGCCGTGGACCGGGAAAAGCTGCGCCGCTTCGGCGATATTATCACCACCAACTTCTATCAAACGGAGCGGGGCATGGCCGTGCTCAGGGCGCAGGACTACTACGACCCCGACTGCAGAGAGGTGGAGATCCCCCTGGACCCCCTGCTCACCCCCCAGCAGAACGCCGCCAAATATTATAAGGAGTATAAAAAGGCCCAGAAGGCGGAGGAAATGCTCACCCTCCAGCTGGAAAAGAACCGCCGGGAGCTGGACTATCTGGACAGCGTGCTCCAGATGATCACCCTCTCCGAGGGCGACAGGGACCTGCAGGAGATCCGTCAGGAGCTGATGGACAGCGGTTATCTCAAGCAGCACAAGCGGAAGATGACCGCCAAGGGCAAGCAAAAGATCGTCCACAGCAAGCCCATGGAGTTCCGCTCCTCCGCCGGCATCCCCATTCTGGTGGGCAAAAACAACAGCCAGAATGACCGCCTCACCCTCAAGGAAGCGGACAAGCGGGATCTCTGGTTCCACACCCAAAAGCTCCACGGCTCCCATGTCATCCTGAAAACCGCCGGCGCGGAGCCGGATGACCGCTCCGTCACCGAAGCGGCCATGCTGGCGGCGTGGTTCTCCCAGGGTAAGGACTCCGGACAGGTCCCCGTGGACTACACCCCGGTGAAGGTCGTGAAGAAGCCCGCCGGCGCCAAGCCCGGCTTTGTGATCTACAGCACCTATCAAACGGTCTATGTCACCCCCGACGGGGAGCTGGTCAAGGCTCTGCGGGTGCGGTAACGAAAAAGAAGCGGTACACACGGCCCGTTGCGTCGGGCACAACATCAGCAATTAACACAGCCGACAGGGATGGAAGTGGTCCTTCCGCCCCTGACGGCTGTGTTTTTTGCCGAAAAAAGGGGGCTGTGTAAACAATCGGTGAACTTTCACGGGAATGCCTTGCCCACTGCTTTTTTTAGGTATAAGATTGAAAAAAAGAAAGGTGGTGGCGGAAGATGAGCTACATTTGCTTTGAGAAGGTGAAAAAGACCTACAAGATGGGCGAGGTGACCATCAACGCCGTGGATGGGGTAGACTTTGCCATTGAGAAAGGAGAGTTTGCCATTATCGTGGGCCCATCCGGCGCGGGCAAGACCACGGTGCTCAATATGCTGGGCGGGATGGACGCCTGCACCGACGGCATCATTACCGTGGACGGCACCCGGATCAGCGGCTTCAGCGGCAAACAGCTTACCGGCTACCGGCGGCACGACATCGGCTTTGTATTCCAGTTCTACAACCTGGTGCAGAACCTGACCGCCCTTGAGAATGTGGAACTGGCTGCTCAGATCTGCGACCACCCGCTGGACGCCAAAGAGGTGCTGGAGCGGGTGGGTCTGGGTCATCGGCTGAACAACTTCCCGGCCCAGCTCTCCGGCGGAGAGCAGCAGCGGGTGGCCCTTGCCCGGGCGCTGGCCAAAAACCCCAAGCTGCTGCTGTGCGATGAGCCCACCGGCGCGCTGGACTATGTGACCGGAAAGCAGATCCTGAAGCTGCTGCAGGACACCTGCCGTCAGGAGGGCATGACGGTGGTGGTCATTACCCACAACACGGCACTGACCCCGATGGCGGACCGGGTCATCCATATCAAGAGCGGAAAGGTGGAGCGGATGCTGGTCAACGAGCATCCCACCCCGGTGGAGGAGATCGAATGGTAAGGCGGAAAAATCGCCTGCTCACCGACGCCCTTCGGGAGGTTAGACACACCTTCAGCAGGTTCCTGTCCATTCTGGTGCTCTCTGCCTTGTCTGTGGCCTTTCTGGCCGGCCTGCGGGCCACGGCACCCGATATGGAATATACCGCCGACAACTATTTTGACCGCACCCGCTTTATGGACGGCTATGCCATCTCCACCATGGGGATCACCGATGAGGATCTGGCAGCCCTGGCAGGGGCGGAGGGGATCGAGACGGTGGAGGGTGTGCGCATGGTGGACGCCACCGCCACCGACCGGATCGTCAATGTCCGCGCCGTTCCGGAGCAGCTCAACACCCTTGAGACGGTTCGGGGCCGCCTGCCCCAGGCGGCGGATGAATGCGTGACCGACGGTCTGCTGCTGGCCCAGCTGGGTCTGGAGCTGGGGGACACCCTGACCCTCACCCTGGAGTCAGGGGACGAGGACGCCCTGGCGCGCACCTCCTTTACGGTGGTGGGGACGGTGATCTGCCCCCTCTATGTGGGGACCGACCGGGGCACCACCTCTCTGGGAGACGGCTCGCTGGACGGCATCGTGTATGTGCCCGGGGAAAATCTGACCGCCGACTATTACTCCATCGCCTACTTTACCGGGGCCGGCCTGTCCGCCCTGGACAGCTACGGCGACGAGTATGACCGCCGGATGACCGCTCTGGTGGACGGCCTGGAACCGCTGGGGGATACGCGGGCGGAGCTGCGCCGGCAGTCCATTGTGGACGAGGCCCAGGCGGAGATCGACGACGCTCAGCGGGAATTGGACGAGGCCCGTGAGAAGGCCGACCGGGAGTTGGCCGACGCCAAGGCGGAGTTGGACGACGCCCGCGGCAAGCTGGATCAGGGCTGGCAGGACTATCGCAACGGCACCGACACCCTGGAGCGGGAGCTTCGGGATGGCCGGGCGGAGCTGGACGGCGCCAAATCCGACCTGGAGGCCGCCCAAAAGGAATATGACTCCGGCATGGAGCAGTACAACGCCGGCCTGGAGGAGTATCATCAGCGTCTTGGGGAGTACGAGGACGGCCTGGCCCAATATGAGCAGGGCAAGGCGGCGCTGGATGAACAGCAGGCCGTGCTGGACGAGGCCTATGCCCGGTATGAGGCGGCGCTGGCTCCCTATGAGGGCACGCCCTACTATGAGATGGCAGTAGCCCAGGCAGCGGAGGAGAAGGCTAAACTGGACGCCGCCCAGGGACAGCTGGACGAGGGTTGCCTGCAGCTGGCGCAGGTGAAGGCCCGGCTGGACGCCGCGGCCGCGGAGCTGAACGGGGCCGAAGGAGAGCTGGACGGGGTACTGACCCGGCTCAACGAGGCGAAGGACGCCATCGACAGCGGCTGGGCCGAGTATCGGAGCGGTCTGTCCAAACTGGAGCAGGCTGAGCAGGAGGGCCGGGCCAAGCTGGCTGACGCCCTGGAGGAGCTGGAGCAGGGCGAGGCGGACTATGCCGGCGGCCTGTCCGACTACGAGGAAGGACAGGCAGAGGCAGCGCAGGAGATCGGGGATGCCCAGGCCAAGCTGGACGACGCCAGAGCAGAGCTGGATGACCTGGAGGAGTGCAAGTGGTATGTTCTGGGCCGTGACACCAACAATGGCTTCGTCAGCTATTCCCAGGATGCCGAGCGGGTGGGCAATCTGGCCAACATTTTCCCCATCATTTTCTTCCTGGTGGCGGCACTGGCCTGCCTGACCACCATGACCCGCATGGTGGAGGACCAGCGCACTCAGATCGGCGCGCTGAAGGCCATGGGCTTCTCCCGGCTGTCCATCTCTGTGAAATATCTGGGCTACGCCTTCTTTGCAAGTCTGCTGGGCGGCGTCATCGGTCTGAGCCTGGGCTGCACGGTGATCCCCAAGGTCATTGCCAACGCCTTTGCCATCATGTATCACATCCCCGGACTGGAGTTCAAACACCAGCCGGTCCTGTGCGTTGTCGCGGTGGCGGCGGCGGTACTTTGTACCACCGGGGCAGCCCTGTGGGCCTGTCTGTCCACGCTGGTGGATACACCGGCCAACCTGATGCGCCCCAAGGCCCCCAAGGCGGGCCGCCGGGTGTTCCTGGAGCGGATCAAACCCATCTGGAGCCGGCTGTCCTTCACCTATAAGGTGACCATGCGCAACCTGTTCCGCTATCAGAAGCGGTTTTGGATGACCGTCATCGGCATCGGCGGCTGTACGGCCCTGATCGTCACCGGCTTTGGCCTGCACGACTCCATCTTTGCCATTCTGGATAAGCAGTTCGACGAGGTATCGGTCTATGACGCCTCTGTGGGACTGGACTCTCACATCACCCCGGAGGAGCGGGCGGCGGCAGAGGCGTATCTCAACGGAGATCCGTCCATCGAGCGCTGGCTGGCCTGCCATCAGAGCGCGGTGGAGGTCTCCGCCGGAGCCCTGGGCCACAATGCCTACATCTTTGCGGTGGAAAACCAAGAGGCCTTCCGGGAGCTCATCGACCTGCGTGAGCGGAAGAGCGGCGAGGCTGTGGAGATTCCCTCTGACGGTGTGGTCATCACCGAGAAGCTCTCTGAGCTTCTGAACGTAACGGTGGGGGATACCATTACCCTGGAGGGGGACCGCCGGGTGGAGGCCACCGTCACCGCCATCGCGGAAAACTATGTGTACCACTATGTCTATATGACGGAGGATTTCTACCGGGAGCTGTTCCGGGAGCAGGCCAAGGAAAACACCATCCTGCTGGCCTACGCCGACGGTGTGGACCCATCCACCCGTGAGAACATCTCTGTGGCGCTGATGAAGCTGGAGGGAGTGAGCTCCTACTCCTACATCGGCACCGTGCGGGAAACCTTTACCAACAGCATGAGCGCCATTGACTACGCGGTGATCATCATCATCGTGGCGGCCGCGGCTCTGGCCTTCGTGGTGCTTTACAACCTGACCAACATCAACATCACCGAGCGGATGCGGGAGCTGGCCACCTTGAAGGTACTGGGCTTCTATGACCGGGAAACCACCGCCTACATCTACCGGGAGAATGTGTTCCTCACGGTATTCGGCATCCTGCTGGGGCTTGTGATGGGCCGGTTCCTCCACGCCTGGATGGTGCTGACCGTGGAGATCGACATGGTCATGTTCGGACGGACCGCGCCGGCCTACGCCTATCTGCTGGCGGCGGCGTTGACCGTGCTGTTCTCGGTGGTGGTCAATATCGCCGCCCACTTCCGCCTGAAAAAGGTGGATATGGTGGAGAGCCTGAAGACCGTGGAATAGCTTCCTGCGCTGCCGGGAGCAAGCCTCCGGCCACGCACCGGATGCAGTTTCCCCGCCGATCGCAATAAGCGCCCGTTGCAGAGCGATCACTCTGCAACGGGCGCTTTGACTTTTGATCAATGACATTACCCTCCGGAGAGGCACATTTCCATACGCTGTCAACCGCGGCGCTTTTTTGTCAGATACCCCTCCAGAATGAGGGTGGCCGCCACCGCGTCCACGGTCTTTTTGTGCTCCTTCATCCTTTTGCCGCCGGCATGGAGGATCTGGTGGGCCTCGATGGTGGTACGCCGCTCATCCCAGAGATTCACGGTCATGCCGCTGGCCTGCTCCAGATTTTGGGCGAAGGCGCGGTAGAGTTCCGCTCTGGGCCCTTCCGTACCGTCCATGTTCCGGGGAAAGCCCATGACCAGCTCATCCACCCCGTGTTGGGCGATGAGTTTCAGCAATTCCTCCGTGACGACCTCGCTTTTTCTGCTCTGAATGACGGTGGTAAATCCCGCCAGAAGGCCCGTCGCGTCCGAGATGGCCACGCCGGTACGGGCATCACCGTAGTCGATTGCCATAATGCGCATAAACGCCGCTCCTTTTCGTTGTTTTCTGTATTATAAATGATAAAATTTCTGTTGACAAGCCTTTTCCGCCGTGGTAGAATACTACTACCTGCGAGCAGGGCTTTCTTTTTGTGCGCATTTTACGGGATGCGGGCAAAAACCCTCTCCCCATGCGATGGGCCGCAGGGAGGCAAAGTGCCGATCCCCCCGTTTTCTTTTTGGGCGTATTGCGCCCTTTCGGAACGCTGGAATCGGCAATGACCGATCCGGCGTTTTTTCGTGGGGCGGTCAAATTCAAAAGGAGGTGCCGAGAATGGCGAAAGCCGGTAGCCGTGTTAAGATCACTCTGCGTTGCTCTGAGTGCAAGCAGCGTAACTACAACACCAACAAAAACAAGCGTAACACCACTGAGCGTCTGGAGCTCAACAAGTATTGCCCCTTCTGCAGAAAGCACACTCTGCACACCGAAACCAAGTAATGAGCCTCTGCTCAAAGAAAGAAGGGTAACAAATCATGTCTGAGAACAAGCGAGACGAAGCCCTGAGCCAGGAGACCGTAAGCTCCGATAAGGCCCAGAAGAAGGCCAAGGCTCCCGCTAAGAAGAAGGACAAAGAGCCCAACCGCGTCATGCGTTGGCTGAAGGACATGAAGGGTGAGCTGAAGAAGGTCTCCTGGCCCTCCGGCAAGGACACCGCCAAGAATGTTCTCGTGGTCGTCGTCTGCGTGATCGTTGTTGGTATCTTCATCTGGGTCTTCGACTTCCTGGCCAAGCAGGTCGTTCAGGCTCTGTTGAGTCTCTTCCGCTGAGGAGTAACCTATGGCTGACGAACTGAAATGGTATGTCATCCATACCTATTCCGGCTACGAGAACACCGTAGTCACATCCATCGAGCAGGCTGTGGAGAACCGCAGCATGCACGATCTCATCGTTGAGACCTCCATCCCCATGGAGACCGTCACCGAGATCACCGACAACGGCCCCAAGACCGTTGAGCGCAAGGTCATGCCCGGTTATGTTCTGATCAAGATGATCCTGACCGACGAGACCTGGCATCTGGTGCGGGAGATCCGCGGCGTGACCGGGTTTGTGGGCGACGGCACCAAAGCCATCCCCCTCAGCGATGACGAGATCTCCGCGCTGGGCGTGGAGAAGCGGGAAATTCTGGTTTCCTACGATGTGGGCGACAGCGTCAAGATCACCGACGGTGCGCTGGAGTCCTTTATCGGCACCGTGGAGGAGCTGGACAAGGAGCGCGGCAAGGTCCGCGTGGTCGTGTCCATGTTCGGCCGTGAAACTCCCGTTGAGCTGGATCTGGATCAGGTCGAGCCTTTGAACTGAGCAACACTGCTCACAACAACCGACGGACCCGTTCCGTCAACCGTGGGAGGAGCGCAGAGGCGTTCCGTCACCACCACACTTTATGTAGGAGGTGCTGTTTCAAATGGCACAGAAAATTACTGGATATGTAAAACTTCAGATCCCCGCCGGTCAGGCAACTCCCGCCCCCCCTGTGGGCCCCGCCCTCGGCCAGCACGGCGTGAACATCGCCGCTTTCACCAAGGAATTCAACGAGCGCACCAAGAAGGACATGGGCCTGATCATCCCCGTTGTCATCACTGTGTACGCCGACCGTTCTTTCTCCTTCATCACCAAGACTCCCCCCGCCGCCGTCCTCATCAAGAAGGCCTGCAACCTGCAGTCCGGTTCCGGCGTCCCCAACAAGACCAAGGTCGCTACCCTGTCCAAGGCCGATCTGCAGAAGATCGCCGAGACCAAGATGCCCGACCTGAACGCCGCCAACCTGGAGAGCGCCATGAGCATGATCGCCGGCACCGCCCGTTCCATGGGCGTTCTGGTGGAAGAGTAAGGAAAGGAGGAAACACGAATGGCTACTAAGGGTAAGAAGTACGTTGACAGCGCCAAGCTGATCGACCGCGCTGCTCAGTACGATGTGACTGAGGCTATGGAGCTGGTCATCAAGACCGCTACCGCCAAGTTCGACGAGACCGTCGAGCTGCATGTGAAGCTGGGTGTTGACTCCCGTCACGCCGACCAGCAGGTCCGCGGCGCCATTGTCCTGCCTCACGGCACCGGCAAGACCGCCCGCGTTCTGGTCTTCGCCAAGGGCGCCAAGGCTGAGGAAGCCAAGGCCGCCGGCGCTGACTTCGTCGGCGAGATGGACCTGGTGGAGAAGATCCAGAAGGAAAACTGGTTTGACTTTGATGTGGTCGTCGCCACTCCCGACATGATGGGCGTGGTCGGCCGTCTGGGTAAGGTCCTGGGCCCCAAGGGTCTGATGCCCTCCCCCAAGGCCGGCACCGTGACCCCCAATGTCACCCAGGCCGTCAACGAGATCAAGGCCGGTAAGGTCGAGTATCGTCTGGACAAGACCAACATCATCCACTGCCCCATCGGCAAGGTGTCCTTTGGCGCCGAGAAGCTGGCTGACAACCTGAACGCTCTGATGGGCGCCATTGTCAAGGCCAAGCCCGCCGCCGCCAAGGGCCAGTATGTGAAGAGCTGCGTCGCCGCCTCCACCATGGGCCCCGGCGTGAAGCTGAACAACTCCAAGTTCGTGTAATTTGAAGCCTTAGCCGCCGAAAAGTGGCAGAAAGTACTTCAAAACACAAAAAAATTTATATCTCCGAGAGGGTTTTGCTTGACAAAGCCCTCTCGGGCTGATATAATATTTCTCGTGTTCAGAGACAGCAGGTGGTCAAAGCACCCGAGCCGTCGTGAGCAGCAAGTTTGGACCAAAGTGAGCTTTACAAGCCAGGAAACACCGCGTGTTTCTGTTTGTGAAGCGAGTCGGAGGGAAAACGAGCGTCGCGAACGGGCAAGGCGTGACAAGAGCCGTAAATCCTGCCGAGAATGCAGCCAATACGCTATGTTTGCGCTGTTTTCGTCTTGACACGAAAACGGCGTTTTCCTTTTCCGGAAACGCTGTACCCAGAATACCCGGAGGTGAATTCAAAAATGCCTAACGCAAAGGTTCTCAGTGAGAAGCAGGCCATCGTGGCCGCCCTGACCGACACCCTGAAGGAGGCCACTGCCGGCGTCCTGGTGGACTACAAGGGCATCACCGTGGCTGAGGATACCGCTCTGCGCCATGAGCTGCGCGAGAACGGTGTGGAGTATTCCGTCGTGAAGAACACTCTGGTGCGCTTCGCCGCCAACAATGTCGGCATGAGCGAGCTGGACGAGGTGCTCAACGGCACCACTTCCATGGCCATCTCCAAGGGCGACCCCATCGCTCCCATGCGAATTATCAACAAGTATGCCAAGCAGATGGGTGACCGCTTCAACATCAAGGCCGGCTTCATGGACGGCAAGGTGCTGCCCCTGGACGACGTGTTTGCTCTGGCCGAGCTGCCCTCCAAGGAGGCTCTGCTGGGTCAGGTGCTCGGCACCATGCTGGCTCCTATCACCAGCCTGGCCATCGTCATCAAGGCCATCGCCGAGAAGCAGGGCGGCGTCGTCGAGACTGCCGAGGCTGCTGCCGAGTAATTCGGCGCAATTCCCCGCGGCATGAGTGCCGCAACATCAATTTTAAAACACATAATTTCATTTAGGAGGTAATTTGTAATGGCTTCTGAGAAGATCACCAACCTCATCGAAGAGGTTAAGAGCCTGACTGTTCTGGAGCTCTCCGAGCTCGTTCACGCCCTGGAGGAGGAGTTCGGCGTTTCCGCCGCCGCCATGGCCGCTCCCGCCGCCGCTGCCGCTGCCGCTCCCGTTGAGGAGAAGACCGAGTTCGACGTCGTTCTGGCTGAGATCGGCGCTGAGAAGATCAAGGTCATCAAGGTCGTCCGCGAGGTCACCGGTCTGGGTCTGGCTGAGGCTAAGGCCATGGTCGAGGCTGCCCCCAAGGCTATCAAGGAGGGCATCTCCAAGGAGGATGCCGAGGCTCTGAAGGCTAAGCTGGAAGAGGTCGGCGCCAAGGTCGAAGTGAAGTAATTTACTTCCCTGATCCGATGAATAAAGCACGGAGGAACGCTCGTTCCTCCGTGCTTTTATTTTGATCGGTGCGTTTCCCCTGTCCGCTTCCACCCGCAGCGGGCCGAACCGGTTCAGGGCTCCTTTCTCATCTGCTTCACCAGCTTGGTCACCATGGGATTGCAGTTGTCCTTCCGCCATACGGCCACCATTGCGGCGGCATGGCTGTCCGGCAGATCCACCACCCGGACCGCAGCGCTGCTCTCCAGTCTGGTGTTGCGGTCCAGCATGGCCGCGCCGATCCCAAGCTCCACACACAGAAACAGGCTCTCCGGAGAAGACGTCTCGCGCACCACATTGGGCACAAACCCGTGCTTGGCGCATTCACGGAACAGCAACTGATATCCCCCCGGGGACTCCTCCCGGGAGATGGCTGCAAAGGGCTCGTCCTTGAAGTCAGCCAGAGATACCGTCTCCCGCCGGGCCAGAGGGTGATCGCTCCGGATCATCATGGCGCCCGGCCGGCGGACCAGCTCACAGCTATCCCAATCCTCTCTTCCCTCGGTCTCAAACTCCATGGTGATGAGCATATCGTAGGTGCCCCGATCCAGACCCTGGCGCAAATTCCGGAAGCTGTTGCGCTCCAGCTCGATGACCACATCGGGATTGTTCTCCCGCAGGGGACGGAGGTACTCCTCCAGCAGGGCATTGACCTCCTGCCCGTCCAGCACACCGATGGAGATGCTGTAGGCGTCCCGCCGGCTGATGGCCTCCGCATTGGCAATGGCGCGCTCGGTCATCTCCGGCAGGTCGCGAAACTGCCCGTAGAGATACTCCCCCGCCCGGGTCAGGTGGATGCTCTTACCGTTGCGGCGAAAAAGCTGGAACCCCACCTCCTGCTCCATCAGCGCGATCTGCCTGGAGAGGTTGGGCTGTGACACATAGAGCAGCTGCGCCGCCCGGGAAAAGCTGCCGCATTTGGCCACTTCCACAAAGTATTTGATGCGCATCAGGTTCATGAGCTCACATCCTATATCCTGCATGAAATGCGGTTTTCTGTATTGTACCATTTTTTTGCAAAACGGACAAGACATTCCGCCGCTTATAACCAAAAATTCACTTAAAACGCCAAAAAGACATTTTACAAGTTGTGGATTTTGTTATAAAATACTGATGGATATGTTTTGCCTGTTCGTCATTTTCGCAATAAACACCGTCTGCATCGCAGGGGGCCGAACAGATTGCGCGAAGGGCGGATCACAGGCACCACAAATAATACGGGAGGTCATTACTTATGAAAATTCTGGGCATTTCCCTCGGTACCAAGAACGGCAACAACGACACCATGTGCCGCGTGGCTCTGGAGGCCGCAAAGGAGAAGGGCGCCGAAATCGAGTTTA
>JAQXJQ010000076.1 GCA_029009035.1 Oscillospiraceae bacterium
CGGCCCTCTGGTGGAGGACGACGGACAGGACGAGCGCCACATGGAGCTTGACCTCACCGCCCGGCCGACTCTGGAGCTCACCGAGACCATCCGGGGCAAGGAAAAGCGGGGCTCCCTCCTCTGGGTGCTGGACAAGACCCGCACCCCCATGGGCCACCGCATGATCCGCGCCTGGCTGGAGCAGCCCCTGTGCGACCCCGGCGCCATCTCACGCCGACAGGACGCGGTCTCCGCTCTTGTGGGGGACTCCGTGGCCCGGGAGGAGCTGATCCTCACCCTGCGCTGCGTGCCCGATCTGGAGCGGCTCATCGCCAAGGTGGTGTACGGCTCCGCCAACGCCCGGGATATGAAGACTCTGGCCGAGGGCCTTTCCCAGCTGCCCGCCCTCTCCGCTCAGGCATCCCGCCTGTCCGGACGGGCCCTCGCCCCTCTGCTGCGGGACATGGAGGGTCTGGAGGACATCTGCGATGCCATCACCGCCGCCATCCGGGACGAGGACGACGACCACCGCCTCCCCTTCACCATCCGTGAGGGCGATTTCATCCGTCCCGGCTACGATGCCGAGGTGGACCACCTCCGGGATGTGCTGGAGCACGGCGCGGACATGGTGCTGGACATCGAGGCCCGGGAAAAGGAGCGCACCGGCATCAAGGGCCTGAAGGTGCGTTATAATAAGGTATTCGGCTACTACATCGAGGTGTCCAAGTCCTACTACGACCTGGTGCCTCAGGACTATATCCGCAAGCAGACCCTGGTGAACTGCGAGCGGTTCATCACCCAGGAGCTGAAGGATCTGGAGCACGAGATCCTCTCCGCCCAGACCCGCATCACCGCCCTGGAGTACCAGCTGTTCTGCAAGCTGCGGGACACCGTGGCCGCCCGGGTCCGCCCGGTGCAGGCCGCCGCCGCCGCAGTGGCAAGGCTGGATGTGCTGTGCTCCTTCGCCCATGTGGCGGTGGAAAACGGCTACTGCCGCCCCTCGGTGGACGACAGCGGCGTCATCGACATCCGGGACGGACGCCATCCCGTGGTGGAGCGGATGCTGAAGGACAGCCTCTTCGTCCCCAACGACACGGTGATGAACGGCACCGATGAGCGGCTGAGCATCATCACCGGCCCCAACATGGCGGGCAAATCCACCTATATGCGCCAGGTGGCCCTCATCGTGCTCATGGCCCAGATGGGCTCCTTCGTCCCGGCGCGCAGCGCCCGTATCGGCCTTGTGGACCGGGTGTTCACCCGCATCGGCGCCAGCGATGACCTCTCCGCCGGCCAGTCCACCTTCATGGTGGAGATGACCGAGGTGGCCCAGATGCTGAAAAACGCCACCCCCCGCTCCCTGCTCATTCTGGACGAGATCGGGCGGGGCACCTCCACCTACGACGGTATGTCCATCGCAAGGGCGGTGCTGGAGTTCTGCGCCGACCGGAAGCGGCTGGGGTGCAAGACCCTGTTCGCCACCCACTACCATGAGCTTACCTGCGTGGAGCAGGAGATGGAGGGGGTCAAAAACTACCACATCGCCGCCAAAAAGCGGGCGGAGGACATCATCTTCCTGCGGAAGATCGTCCCCGGCGGCGCGGACCAGAGCTACGGCATCGAGGTGGCCAAGCTGGCGGGTGTGCCCGACAAGGTCATCCGCAGAGCCAGGGAGATCCTCACCGAGCTGGAGCAGCAGGGCTCCGCCGCCCCCGTGGGCAGCCTGTCCGCCCCCGCCCGGGAACAGCTCTCCATGGGGGATCTGGCGGGCAGCGCGGTGCTGGACACCCTGCGCGGCACCGCCGTGGAGACCCTCACCCCCATCGAGGCCATGAATTTGCTCTATCAGCTCAAGCAGCAGCTCTCCTGAGCTGTGGAAGAGGTTCTTTGACAAACTGAAACCGGAGCTCACGCCAATGCGTGAGCTCCGGTTTTTCTAAAGCCGTTTTCTACAGTCCCGTTGCCGGGGCAGAGGAGCGGAAAAGCTGTGCTGAAAGTCACTTGCTCACACCGGTGATGGTGATGCGGGCAAACTGGGCCAGAACGGGCTGATCCAGCGTCACATAGTCGATGATCTCGGTTTCGCCGGTGCGCTCATAGACGGTGGTCCAGCTGCCGGCATTGGCGGGATCCAGAGGATTGGTAGTGCCGTTGAACAGCTCGATCTTGTAATCGATGGCGTACTTATCGGTCAGTGTGACGGATCTGTCGGCGTTGATCTCCTTCCAGATGACACGGAAAGAATCCACATTGTAGTTGCCCTTGAAGGAAACCAGATACCAGGGGTTTTCATCGTCAGCAGCGGGCTGCCACCAGGTGATCATGGACTCGTCGTTGGCGTAGATGGGATGACGGCCCTCGGAGTAGGAGGAGACGGCATAGCCCTGCTTGACAGTCAGAATATCAGAGCCGGTCTCGTTGCCGTCAGCGGGATTGGCCAAGACGCCGGGGACATACTGGGGAGCCTCAGACAGGTGAGGAACGACCAGGTTGCCGTCTGCGTCAATCATAGCGGGATCGCAGCCGATGCGGCGCTCCATGTCGCCCTCATAGCCGACATTGACAGTGTAGAAATACCACAGGGTATCGCTGGGGCCCTGGACGAAGGAGCCGTGGCCGCCGCCGCGGACAGTACCGGTAACAGCGTCAATCTGGTTGACGATCTCCTTCTCCTGCAGCTCAAAGCCATCCAGAGGGCCGGTGGTGGACTGATAGCAGCCGGCGGTATAGGAGTCATACTGGGTACCGGAGGTGGCCCAGGTCAGATAGTAAGTTCCGTCGATCTTGACCATCCAGGAGCCCTCGGGGAAGCCGTTCTCATAGTCCTGATGATTCTGGCCGAAGTTTTGCCACTTGTACTCGTTGTCATACTCGATGAGGATCTTGGGCTCGGTAATGAGCTCAGTGGGGTTCGCGGGGTTCAGCTCAGCGCCGCTGATGTAGGGGCCCATGCCCCAGTACAGGTACATACGGTTGTCATCGTCCACAAAAATGTTGACATCGTTGTGGGCGGCGATGATCATGGGCTCCATCTCGGTGGTGGTAGCGTTATCCTTGAAGCTCAGACCGTGATAGGTGAAGTCGCCCAGATCTTTGAAGGGGCCGCAGGGGGAATCGGAGGAGTAAAGATGGGAGCTGTTCCAGGCCAGATAGAAGGTATCCTTACCGTTCTCATCGGTGCGGACAGCGATGGTGGGGGCAGTAAAACTCATGTCATTGCCCTCGGTGTCCTTCAGCTGGACGAAGGTCCAGTCCACGAAGTCCTTGGAATACCACAGAGAACCGTTGGTGCCGTACAGGTACCACATATCATTGTAGTAGAAGCCGGAGGGGTCGGCGGAGGCACGGGTGTCGTTCTCAGCGATGTAGGTGCTGGTGCCGCGGAACATATCCTGGAAGCGGATGTGGGTGATCTGCTCAACGGGATCCATGGGAATAAACACGTTGCCGATCAGCTGACCAATCATGAACGGGTTCTCGGAGATCTCTCCCTTATCGTTCGCGGAGGATCTCTGATAGTCCAGAGGCAGGGGGTTGATGTAGGTCTTGGCATCTTCCTTATTGACCAGGAACTGCTGGCCGGAGGCCTGCTCGGGCTTGGCAACGCTGTTGCCAAATGCGGTGAACTCCACCAGACCTGCATAGATGTCAGGAGTCTCAGCAGCAGGCTGTTCGGGCTCGGCGCCGGGGATTTCCAGGACCTGGCCTACATAGATCTTATTGGGGTCCTTGATTGTATCCTTGTTTGCCTCGTAGATCTCCTTCCACCTGGCGGCATCGCCCAGCTGGCTCTGTGCGATCCTGGATAGGTTGTCACCGGCAGCGACGGTGTAGACAGCGGCGTCAGCAACGCTGACCATGCCCAAAACCATCGCCAGGGCAAGGGTCAGTGCGAGCAGTTTTTTCTTCATGATGTTTCCTCCTTCTAATTGTTTGGCCGTTTGTGACCGGGTTTCCGGCCGATAGATCCAGTATACTTACCTCCCGGTGAGCGCTTCAACCGACTTGGCGCAAACGGCCGTTTTCCTTGCGCGAAATGCAAAAACACAGGTACACCCCGGCGGAATGTACCTGTGTCATCCATTTATTTTTCGGTGCTGCCCTGTGGAAAGCAGATGTCCAATTCAAACCGGTTATTTTCAGCCCGGATCATCAGTTCTCCTCCCCGCTTCTTCACGGTGTTCTGCACGCTCTTCAAGCCGAAGCCGTGGATCGTTTCATCGTTCTGGGTGGTAGTGGGAAGGCCGTCTTTCATTTTCAGTTCTCCCACCAGCGGGTTCTCCTGATGGATGAACACCATGCTGTGGAAGGTGCGGATCCCAAGACGGATGCACCGTTCCTGAGGGGGCAAATCCTTCACATAGCCGATGGCGTTGTCCAGAATGTTGCAGAACACCGCATAGGTATCAATCACATCCAACTGCTCCAACCTTGTTCCGTCAGTCTGGAAAATCAGTTCGATCCCCCGCGCATTGCAGGCAAGGCGGCGGTCTGTGAGAATGAGATCCAGGGTCTCGTTGCCGGAGTCAGTTTCCGAATCCAACTGCTGGAGGCTCTCCGAGACCCGCTCCAATTCCTCCCGCGCAATGGTTCGGTTTTGCTGCAGCAGGTCAAAATAGTGTCTTAAGTCATGGCTTTTTGTGTTAATATAATCCACATTGTCTCTAAAATGTGCATACTGTTTCCGATCCTGCTCCCGTATTTGCGCAAGCATCTCTCTTTCCAGCTCCGTTTCGCTAAATCGAAGCATATTTCTGAGCGCAAAAAGGATCAGAACATTCCCGGCCAAATTTGCATATATGCTGGACATTCTTGCGGTATCGATCCGCAATCTGCTGATCAGGTCAGCCCCATTCTGGAGATTTTTGATCGGATTGAAGAACACATTCAAGAAAATGACCGTCGTGGCTGAACAATGAACAAAAACCGCGGATAAAGCATATAATTGCAGCAGAACAAGCAGGCTGCGCTTTTCGATCATCCTTATATTCCGGGGTGTCATTTTGGTCGCCAGATAGAAGTACAACGCAACCGTGAGGCAGGCTCCTTCGACACAGAATGCCAGTATTTTCATCGGATAAGTGTCAATTGACGGTACCCAAACCGTGACCAGTGCCCAAACTCCAAACATGATCTCTTGCGCGCAAAAGCCCGACAGCAGGGAAAACAGCAGCATATTCCAGCTGCAGGAAAAGCAAAAACGCATATAGATCATCAAACATACAAGAACGACCAGCCATTCCCAGGTCAGCAAAAAGTGAAAGGCATCGGCAAAAATACCGGACAGGCCGCGTTCAACACACAAAAAGCGTAATATCTCCTGAACGCCGGACACGAAGAGATAGATCGGCAGAACCCCAATCACTCTTGCTGTAAAGCCGGCTTTTTTTGAGGAAGCAAGGAAGAGCTGCATAAATACAAAAATCGCAAACCACACATCCTCGATCATCTCCAAAATCAAACTGGTCACTTCCGCCATACCTTTACCCCCTCATGGTCTGCGAATAATACCGCGTCAGTGCTTCCATAAATTCCTGCCGTTTCTGGCGGCTGACGGGGATCAGCAACCCCGGCTTGCCCACGATGCACAACCCGCCCTTTCCTACGCTGTCCACATATTCCAGGTTGACGATATACCCCCGATGGCAGGCTACAAAACTGTCCGGAAGCTGTTCCCGCATTTTGTCCAGGCTTCCCCAGATCTCAAATGTTTCAGTTTCTGTGACCACCTCAAGCTGATGAGAGGAAGACTCAATATATAAAATGCGGTCGGCGGAGATCCTTTTCATGCCGTCTTTGACCTTGAGCACCAGCGTCCGCCGCTTTGTCCGCTCACGGTGCAGCCTCAGAGCCTTCTCAAAGGTGTCGGAAAATGCGCGCCTGGAAATGGGCTTCACCAGATAGCCGATGGCATCCACCGAATAGCCCCTTACGGCGTACTTCGTGGCCCGCGTGGCAAAAATCAATATTGCGTCCTGATTATGCTTCCGAAACTCCAAAGCCGCATCCATGCCATTCATATACGGCATTTCAATGTCCATAAAAACAATGTCCACTGCGGCGCCGCCCTGCTCCAGAAACTTCACGGCATCGGAATACACAGTGCAGCTCAGCATTTCCTTTTCATTCTCTCTGCGCCACGCTTCCATGTGCAGGGCGAGATTTTGCGCATCTGCCTCATTATCCTCCACGATTGCCACCCTGATCATTTCCCGTCCTCCTGTCGTGCGCAGAATATCTCCTCACAAAATACGCCCCATGCCCTTCCATGAGGCCGAACTCACGACTGTTTCCCTGCAAGTATAGCACAAAGCTTCGGGTATTCACAATAAAAACAAAAAGGCAGGTTTTTAAAAAAGTGCCGGTGGGGGTCCAAAAGGAGGCCCCCC
>JAQXJQ010000077.1 GCA_029009035.1 Oscillospiraceae bacterium
CTTGAGGCGTGTTGTGGGTAGGCTGGGCACCGAAGAGGGTAAGCACGAAGCGCAGCGGAGAAACTGCTTGGGACACTCCGCCCACAGCGCCGACTTGAGGACGGACCGTATCGTACTGCGCGACGGGATCCATAAGGGCCCAGCCCTTATGCGTGTTTTTGGCTTCTTTTTACACGGGCAAAAAGAAGCTCGCCCGCAGGCGAAACACTCCTTTCGTCGCGGCATACAACAATTTCTTATGCACGGGGGATTTTTGGCACACCCCACAATGATTACCGGATGAACGCAAAAACCCGTTGCAGAGCGATAGTTCTGCAACGGGCCCGTTATTATTCCGGCAGTCCGGTTTTACACAGATTTGACCGCACTCTGGTTTTGAACTTTACAATGGTCGGCTATAATCCAGCCGTAAGCTCAAATAAAAGGAGTATCGATCTTATGAAAAAAACAATTTCCGTCGTCCTTACCGCCATTCTCACCCTGTCTCTGCTGGCCGGCTGCGGCGGTAAAACCGTCTCCGGCACCGTGGCCACCGACGGCTCCACCTCCATGGAGAAGGTCATCGGCGCGCTGGGCGAGTCCTTTGAGAATGAGAACAGCGGCGTCACCTTTACTTACAACCCCACCGGCTCCGGCAGCGGCATCACCGCCGTCAGCGAGGGCCGCTGCGACATCGGCCTTTCCAGCCGTAACCTGAAGGACGAGGAAGTGTCCAACGGCCTCAAGGGCACTGTGCTGGCTTATGACGGCATCGCCATCATCGTCCATCCCGAGAACACCGTGAGCGACCTCACGGTGGAGCAGATCGCCGCCATCTACACCGGCGAGATCACCAACTGGAGCGAGGTCGGCGGCGCAGACGGCCAGATCGTCCTCATCGGCCGTGAGGCCGGCAGCGGCACCCGCGACGGCTTCGAGTCCGTCACCGGCACCAAGGATAAGTGCCAGTACCGCCAGGAGCTGACCTCCACCGGCGACGTCATCACCACCGTGGCCGGCAACCCCAACGCCCTCGGCTACGCCTCCCTGGCCTCTGTGAAGGACACCGTGAAGGCCGTGAGCGTGGGCGGCGTCACCCCCTCCGAGTCCACCATCAAGGACGGCAGCTACGCTGTGCAGCGTCCCTTCGTGCTGGTGACCAAGGAAGGCGCCCAACTCTCCGATGTGGCCCAGGCCTTCTTTAACTATGCCATGAGCGAGAGCGCCAAGGAGCTCATCTCCGCCGCCGGCGTTGTTCCCGCGTTCTAAATCAGCATCCGACTTCACAGGCGGTCTCCCCCACAGGAGGCCGCCTATCCCCCTTTGGAGGTGTATCCATGCAAGGGCAAAATCAAAATCAAAATCAAACAAAAAAGAACCCCCACAAGCACAGCCAGCCGCTGGAACTTATCATCCACGGCGTCTTTCTGGTGCTGGGCCTGGTGACGGTGGGGTGCGTGCTGCTCATTTCCGTCTATCTGCTCGTCGCCGGCATCCCGGCCATCGGCAAGATTGGACTTGTGGACTTCCTCTTCGGCACCAAATGGGCCCCCACGGAGAGCGTCCCCGCCTACGGCATCCTCCCCTTTATCCTCACCAGCGTGTACGGCACCGCCGGTGCCATTCTTCTGGGCGTCCCCATCGGCTTTTTCACCGCCGTGTATCTGGCCAAGCTTGCCCCGACCAAGGTGAAGACCGCCGTTGAGACCGCCGTCAGCCTCCTGGCCGGTATTCCCTCCGTGGTCTACGGCCTGGTGGGTATGATCGTGCTGGTTCCCGGTATCCGCAAGCTTTTCAATCTGCCCGACGGCGCCAGCCTCTTTGCCGCCATCATCGTGCTGGCCATTATGATCCTGCCCTCCATCATCAAGGTCTCCCTCACCGCTCTGGAGGCGGTCCCCAAGGAGTATGAGGACGCCTCGCTGGCCCTGGGTGCCACCCCCATTGAGACCTACTTCAAAGTCTCCGTCCCCGCCGCCAGAAGCGGCATCGCCACCGCCGTGGTGCTGGGTGTGGGCCGGGCCATCGGCGAGGCCATGGCGGTCATCATGGTGTCCGGCAACGCGGCCAATATGCCCTCCCTGTTCCAGAGCGTGCGCTTCCTTACCACCGCTGTGTCCAGCGAGATGTCCTACACCGCCGACGGCAGTCTCCACCAGCAGGCACTGTTCTCCATCGCACTGGTGCTCTTCCTTTTTATCATGCTCCTCAACGCCACCCTGAACTTCTTTTTGAAACGGGAAAGGAAGTGAACCCATGAGCAGAAAACGAACCCTCTACATCGGCGCTATGCGGCTGCTCATGGGCATTTCCGTAGCTCTGACCTGCGCGCTGGTGCTCTTTCTCATCGTCTATGTGCTCTCCAAGGGCCTGCCCAACATCACCTGGAACCTCATCAGCACCAAGCCCAGCTACCTCACCGGGAACATCGGCATTCTCCCCGACATCCTCAACACCCTCTATCTGGTGCTCACCACCCTCATCATCGTCCTGCCTCTGGGTGTAGGCGCGGCTATCTACCTGACGGAGTACGCTTCCAACAAAAGGCTGGTCTCCGTCATCGAATACGCAGCCGAGACCCTCTCCGGCATCCCCTCCATCATCTACGGCCTGGTGGGCATGCTCATCTTCTGCCAGTTTTTGGGCCTCAAAACCTCCATTCTGGCCGGCAGTCTCACCCTGGTCATCATGAACCTGCCCACCATGATGCGCACCACCCAGGAGAGCCTCAAGACCGTCCCCCAGAGCTACCGGGAGGGCGCCTTCGGCCTGGGGGCCGGCAAATGGCGGGTCATCCGCACGGTAGTGCTCCCGGGGTGCGTGGACGGCGTTATCACCGGATGCATCCTGGCGGTGGGCCGCATCGTGGGTGAATCGGCGGCATTGCTGTTCACCGCGGGCTTTGCCCACGCCCTCAACGGCCTGATCGACGGCATCAGAAGCCCCGGCGCCTCCCTCACCGTAGCCCTCTATGTGTACGCCAAGGAAAACGGCGAGTTTGAGGTGGCCTTCGCCATCGCCGCCATCCTGATGATCCTCACCGTGCTCATCAACCTCGCCGCCACCCTGGTAGGCAAGTATTTCAAGAGAAGGAGAAGTCTATGAGCAGTATCATCTCCGTTAAGGACCTGTGTCTGTGGTACGGACCGTCCCAGGCACTGAAGAATATCAACATCGACATTGAGGAACGGAGCATCACCGCCCTCATCGGCCCCTCGGGCTGCGGTAAATCCACCTTTCTCAAGACCCTCAACCGCATGAACGACCTCATCCCCGGTGTGAAGATCACCGGCGCGGTGGAATATCGCGGCCAGGATATCTTCGCCAAGGGCGTGGATGTAAACGGTCTGCGCAAGCGCATCGGCATGGTCTTCCAGAAGCCCAACCCCTTCCCCATGAGCATCTATGACAACATTGCCTACGGCCCGCGCACCCACGGCGTCACCAACAGGGCCAAGCTGGATGACATCGTGGAGCGCTCTCTCCGGGGCGCCGCCATCTGGGATGAGGTGAAGGACCGGCTGAAAAAGAGCGCCCTGGGTCTCTCCGGCGGACAGCAGCAGCGGCTTTGCATCGCCAGAGCACTGGCGGTGGAACCCGATGTACTTTTGATGGATGAGCCCACCTCCGCCCTGGACCCCATCTCCACTTCGAAAATCGAGGATCTGGCCCAGGAACTGAAAAAGGACTACACCATCATCATTGTCACCCACAATATGCAGCAGGCGGTGCGTATCTCCGACCAGACCGCTTTCTTCCTGCTGGGCGAACTCATCGAATACGGCGACACGGAGAAAATGTTTGAGCAGCCCAGAGACCGGCGCACCGAGGACTACATCACCGGGAGGTTTGGATAAATGCGAAACAAATTTGACGAACAGCTGTCACAGCTCAATCACGACCTCACCCGCATGGGAGCCCTGTGTGAGAAGGTCATCGACCTGGCGGCCAAGTCCCTCACCGAGGGCAACCGGGCCGTCGCGGAGCAGGTGCTCCCCCTGGACGCGGAGATCGACCAGATGGAGCGGGACATTGAGGCTCTCTGTCTGAAGCTCCTCCTCCAGCAGCAGCCGGTGGCCCGAGACCTGCGGCTGATCTCCGCCGCCCTCAAAATGATCACCGACATGGAGCGCATCGGCGACCAGGCCGCCGATATTGCGGAGATCATTCCCTATCTGGAGGGGCGCACCGGCGCGGAGTGCGACGCCATCCGCCAAATGGCGGAGGCCACCATCAAAATGGTGGTGGAAAGTGTGGACGCTTTTGTAAAAAGAGATTTAAACCTGGCCCGGCATGTGATACAATATGATGATGTGGTGGACGACTGCTTTGACCGGGTCAAAGCCTCTCTCATCAAAATGATCACCGAAGATCACGCCGACGGAGAGTACGCCCTGGATCTGCTGATGATCGCCAAGTACTTTGAGCGCATCGGCGACCACGCCACCAACATTGCCGAGTGGGTGGAATTTTCCGTCACGGGAATTCACAAGGGGATGGAACCATGATCTGGTGCATTGAAGACGACGCCAACATTCGTGACATTGAAGTGTACACCCTGGCCTCCACCGGGTTCGAGGCCAAGGGCTTTTCCTGCGCCGACGAGCTGTTCGCCGCCCTGGAGGAGGAGCGGCCGGAGCTGATCCTGCTGGACATCATGCTCCCGGGGCAGGACGGGGTGGAGACCCTCCGGCGGCTGAAGGCAGACCCGGAGACCGAAGGCATCCCCATCATCATGGCCACCGCCAAGGGCAGCGAGTTTGACAAGATCCGGAGCCTGGATCTGGGCGCCGACGACTACCTGGTCAAGCCCTTCGGCATGATGGAGATGGTGAGCCGGGTGAAGGCGGTGCTCCGCCGCTGCCGGAGCGCCCCGGTACAGCATATCCTCCATCTGGACGGCCTGTCCGTCAATCTGGACGAGCGCACCGTCACCGTGGACGCGGCGCGGGTCCAGCTCACCTACAAGGAATTTGAGCTCCTGCGCCTGTTCCTGGAAAACCCCGGCATGGTATTCACCCGCGACCAGCTGTTTTCCCGGGTGTGGGGGATGGACTACATCGCCGAGAGCCGTACGGTGGATATGCACATCCGCACCCTGCGCCAAAAGATCGCCCCCTACGGCGAGCGCATCGAGACCGTGCGCAATGTGGGCTACCGCATGGAGGCAGGCAGATGACAAAACGAATTTTTCGCTCCATTCTGCTGGTGGCGCTGGCCGTCCTGCTCTCCTGCTTCGCCCTGTTTCTGGGGGTGCTGTATGAGTACTTCGGCAGCGTCCAGACCAAGCAGCTGAAAACCCAGCTCGCCTTTGCCGACCAGGGCGTGGAGGACCAGGGGCTTTCCTACCTGCAGGCGCTGGAACCCGACGGCTGCCGCCTCACCTGGGTGAACGGCGACGGACACGTGCTCTTTGACAGCTTCACCGACCCCGCCGGGATGGAGAACCACGCCCAGCGCGCGGAGATCCTGGAGGCCCTCTCCTCCGGCAGCGGCGAAAGCGCCCGCTATTCCTCCACGCTGACCGAGCAGACCCTCTACTTCGCCAAGCGGCTGTCGGACGGCACGGTGCTTCGCATTTCCGTGAGCCGGATGACCACCCTGTCTCTGGTGATGTCCATGCTCCAGCCCCTGTTCGTGGTGCTGGCCATCGCCCTCATCCTCTCCGGGGTACTGGCCGCGCGGCTGTCCAAAAAGATCGTCCGACCCCTGGAGGCCATCAATTTTGACCGGCCGTTGGAAAACGATACTTACGAAGAGCTGTCCCCCATCCTCCACCGGATGGAACAGCAGCACGATCTCATCAAGGCGCAGAAGGCCCAGCTTCAGGAGCGCAGGCAGGAGTTCTACGCCGTCATCAGCAAGATGAACGAAGCTCTGGTGCTGCTCAACCCCCGGGGAGAGGTCCTCAGCATCAACCCCGCGGCAGAGCGGTTTTTCTCCGCCGACGGGGATTGCACGGGGCGGGACTTCATCACCGTGGAGCGCGCTCCGGAAGTGACCGCCGCCATCGACGATGCCCGGGAGAAGGGCTACGCGGAGGTGCAGATCAGCCGTCTGGGCCGGGAATACCTCCTCCGGGCCAGCCGGGTGGAGGAGTCCGGCGGCGGCGTCGTGCTGCTGGTCTTCGACATCACCGAGCGCTTCTTTGCCGAGCGCAACCGCCGGGAATTCACCGCCAATGTGTCCCATGAGCTGAAGACCCCCCTGCAGTCCATCATGGGCAGCGCGGAGCTGCTGGAAAACGGTCTGGTAAAGCCGGAGGACACAGGGCGCTTCCTCGGCAATATCCGCAGGGAGGCCTCCCGTCTGGTGCTTCTCATCGAGGATGTGCTCCGTCTGAGCCGTCTGGACGAGGGCGCTCCCATGCCCAGAGAGGATGTGGATATGCTGGACATCGCAGAGGAGATCGCGGATTCTCTGAAGCTCCAGGCTCAGGAAAAGCAGGTCACCGTTCAGGTCAGCGGCGAGCACTGTACCTTCCCCGGTGTCCGGGGGCTGGTGTTTGAGATCGTCCAGAATCTGTGCAGCAACGCGGTGAAGTACAAT
>JAQXJQ010000078.1 GCA_029009035.1 Oscillospiraceae bacterium
CTACGGTCGCGGCCGCCGTAATGATCTTCATTACAGCGGCCGCTTTTCTTCCCGGATGCAGCTCCGGGGGGACAAGCCTGGTCCTCTCCGACGCGGACAGCGGCCAGGTCTATGCTGCCTATCCTGTGGAAGATGGCGACACCTTTTCCGTGGAGTTCGTTCACTCGGTAAACAAAAGCCCGGTCCGTGATGTCTATGAGATCCGGGCGGGAGAGATCTGGAACACCCAGTGCATCTACTACGGCTTCGGCGCCGGCGTGGAGGAGGAGCTGGGGGAGGGGGAGACCCTGTCCTACGGCGACAACGGGGAAATGATCATCTCCAACATCGAGAAAAAGATGGACAACATGGTCACTGTGGTGGGCACCATTTCCGACCATACCCTTCGGATCGGGGAGGAGACCGTCAGCCTGCGGGACCTGTGCGGCCGCAGCAGCAAGGTGCTCTTCTCCTGCCAGCAGGGGTAAGGCATAGAGAGCAAAAGAGAAAAGGAGGTAGGTAACGTGCCGCTGTTTGGAAAAAAATCAGCCAAAGACCCGGCCACTGAGTTCGAGTATACCAACATCGCGGCAGAAGAAGAGGCCACGACCGAAGCCGACGTCCAAGCGGTCATGGAGAAGTACGACCGGGAGTCCAACATCCGGATTTGGGATGGGATCCCCAGGGTCGTTGTGCGCTACATGCTGGTGGCCTTTGCTGTTTATAGTATTCTTCTGAATTTCGGACTGGACTGGGAGACCAGAATCGAGCGTGCGTCCTTCGTGGGCATTCTGGTGTTCCTGACCTTTATTGTGTTCCCTTCCCGAAAGGGAGCCCACAAGAAACCCAATTACATCCCCTGGTACGATGTGATCCTGGCAGTCCTGGGCGGCGGTAGTTATTTCTACTTCGTCTTCAATCTGGATAAGATCATCGCCAATACCATCCGTCTGGACACTGTGGACCTGATCGTGGGCATCATCGGTGTGGTGGTCACCCTGGAGGCCTGCCGACGGGCTGTGGGTATTCCCATCGTCATCGTCTCCTCGGCTTTTATCATCTACATGGTGGCCTTTACGGGAAAACCCCTGGCCCTGAATATCTACAACCTGTTTTACACCACCGAAGGTGTCATCGGCACCCCCATCCGTGCCTGCTCCACCTTCATCGTTCTGTTCGTGATTTTTGGCGCCTTCCTGGAGCGAACGGGGATATCCCAGTTCTTCATTGAGCTGGCCAACTCCATTGCCGGCAGCTCCAGCGGCGGTCCGGCCAAGGTGGCCGTGATCTCCTCCGCCCTGTGCGGCATGGTCTCCGGCTCCTCCGTGGGCAACACCGTGACCACCGGTTCCGTTACCATTCCCATGATGAAGAAGAATGGCTACCGGCCGGAATTTGCCGGCGCCGTGGAGGCAGCCTCTTCCACAGGCGGTCAGATCATGCCGCCCATCATGGGCGCGGCCGCCTTCCTGATGGTGGAGTACACCAGCTATCCGTATAGCTTCATTGCGGCCCGGGCCATTCTGCCCGCTGCCCTGTACTTTGCCGGCATCTTTATCGCCGTCCATCTGGAGGCAAAGCGCATGGGGCTGAAGGGAATTTCCCGGGAAAATCTGCCCAAGTTCGGCAAGCTGGTCCTCCACAAGGGCTATCTGATTCTGCCTCTGGTGCTCCTGGTGATCATGATGATGAAGACCACCATGAGTATGGCCGCCATCGTGGCCACCGGCGCGGCCATCGTGGTGAGCATGTTCAACAAAGAGACCCGCATCAACATCCATCGGTTCTTTGATGCTCTGGAGAACGGCGCCCGGTCCACCCTCACCGTGGGTATCGCCTGCGCCGTGGCCGGCACCATCGCCTGCGTCATCACCACCACCGGCATTGGCGCCAAGCTGATCTCCGCCATCGTGAACCTCTCCGGCGGTTACATGTTCATCGCCATGTTCCTCACCATGATCACCTGTATCGTGCTGGGCATGGGCGTTCCCACCACCGCCAACTACGTCATCATGGCCACCACCTGCGCCCCCATCCTCATCAAGATGGGCATGGCGCCTCTGGCGGCCCACATGTTCGTCTTCTACTTCGGCATCGTGGCCGATATCACCCCGCCCGTGGCTTTGGCAGCCTACGCCGGCAGTGCCATCGCCAAGTCGAAGCCCATGAAGACGGCCATCACGGCCACGACGTTGGCCATCGCGGCCTTCATCGTGCCCTATTGCTTCGGTATGAACCCGGCTCTGCTCTTCGTGGACTGCACGATCCTCCAGGCCGTCCAGGCCACCATCACCGCCTTCCTGGGCGTCTTTGGTGTGGCGGCAGGCCTGCGGGGCTATATCTTCTCCAACATGAAGGTGTGGCAGCGTCTGGTCATCATCGTC
>JAQXJQ010000079.1 GCA_029009035.1 Oscillospiraceae bacterium
GGTCGCTGCGCACGGCGGCATTGATCTCGCTGAGCTGATAAGCCATAGGGTACCTCCTTTAAGGCAACGGGAGTCGAACCCGTGCCGGTTTTTTCGGGCGAATTTCCGCCCATGCCGCGTCAGCGGCCTTGACGCAAGGGAAGGACAACAAGGCAAAAAGCGCCGAACAGGGCCGTCGGAATGCGGCACGGGTTCGACTCCCGTTGCCTTATAGTTGATGTTTAACCGTTGACCCGCTGGCCGCACTCGGGGCAGAATTTCCCGGTGACGGCCGCGCCGCAGTGGGGGCATCTGCCTGCCTCGGGGCGCTTGGCGCCGCACTCGGAGCAGAATTTGCCCGTGTTCACCGTGCCGCAGGCGCAGGTCCAGCTGCCCGCGCTCTCCGGCTTCTTCCCGCCGCACTGGGAGCAGAACTTGCCGGTGTTCACCGCGCCGCAGGCGCAGGTCCAGCCGCCCGCGGGGGCCTGGGGCGCCTGAGGCTCCTGCCGGGGGATGGCGTTGAAGCCGCCCATGCCGGTGGCCATATTCATGCCCATGAAGCCCACGGCGGCGCCGGCGGCGTTGCCGGCGGCGGTCTTCATGGCCTCGCCGGTGGCGGTGATCTTGTAGGCGTCGGCCAGGGTGGAATTGGTGTAGGCGGCAGTGCGCTGCATCTCCTTGATCATGGCCTCGTCCTCTTCGCTGGCCTTCACGGAGGACACGCCCACGGAGACGATCTCAATGCCCCGGAGATCCCGCCACTTGTCGCTGAGCACCTCGTTGAGGGCGTCGGCCAGCTCCTGGGTGTGGCCGGGGAGGGCGGAGTAGCGCACGCCCTGCTCGCTGATGCGGGCAAAGGCGGGCTGCAGGGCGGTGAGCAGCTCGGTCTTCATCTGGCCCTCCAGCTCACCGCGGGTATAGCTGTCCCGGACATTGCCCATCACATTGGTGTACAGCAGGATGGGGTTGGTCACCCGGTAGCTGTACTCGCCGAAGCAGCGGATGCCGATGTCGATGTCGATGCCGGCGCGCTGATCCACCACCCGGAAGGGCACGGGGGAGGGGGTGCCGTACTTGTTGCCCACCATCTCACGGGTGTTGATATAGTAAATGCGCTGGTCCGCGGCGGCGTCGCCGCCAAAGGTGAAGCGCTTGCCAATGTTGGCAAACACGGCGGGGATACTCTCGCTGAGGCTGCCGCTGAAGATGGAAGGCTCCACGGTGGTGTCGTAGGTGTACTCACCGGGCTCGGCGCACAGGTCCACCACGCGGCCCTGCTCCACGATGACGGCGCACTGCCCGTCGGCCACCGCCAGCACGGAGCCGTTGGTGATGATGTTGTCGCTGCCCTTGTTGGAGCCGCGGCCGGTGGCGCGCTTGACGCCCTTCACCATCAGCACATCGGAGGGCATGGCCTCGCAGTAAAAATATTCCTTCCACTGGTCGCCCAGTACGCCGCCCACGGCGCCTTTGATCGCTTTGATCAGACCCATGATCCTTCGCTCCTTTCAAATATTCGGTATGACAGCAAGCCGCTCAGCGGCGGCTCATGACACGCTCAATGTCCTCGGTGGTGCGGGGAATGGCGGCGGAGAGGTTCTCGCAGCCGGTCTCGGTGACCAGGCAGTTGTCCTCCAGGCGGAAGCCGATGCCCCACTGCTCATGATAGATGCCCACGTCCACGCAGAACACCATGTTGGGGGCGATGACCTCGGGGGTGTCCACCACATCGTGGACGTCGAAGCCGATGTGGTGGGCCCCGCCGTGCCACATCAGTCTGCCCACCTCGGACACATCGGCAAGCACGCCGGCGTCCTTCAAAAGACCGGCGTTATAGCTGCGTACCGTGGCGTCCACATCCGCCATCTTCATGCCTGGTTTGATGATGGAGAACATATAGTCGGAGGTCTGCAGGGCGCAGTCGAAGAGGAGCTTCTGCCGGGGGGTGTACCTGCCGTTGCAGGGCCATCCCCGGGACACATCGTTGATGAGTCCGTCATACTGGGCGCCCACATCGTTGAGGATCATGTCGCCGTCCTTCGCCCGGCCGGTGTAGTCATAGTAGTGGATGCAGAAGTTGTTCTCTCCGGCGGAAATGATGGGCGGGAAGCCGCACATCTGGGGCCCGTACTGCCCGATGGCCCGGTCGAACTCCGCTTTGTACTGGTACTCGTACATACCGGGGCGGGAGGCGCGCATCATGGCCAGGATGCCCTCGCCGGTGATCTTCTCCGCCATGCGCAGGGCCTCGATCTCACAGGGCTGCTTGATGAGCCTGAGCCTGCGCACCAGGGCGTTGGCGTTGCCCACGGTGAGATAGGGGTAGTGTTCCGCCACCCTGCGGCGGAACGCATGGGCGGGGCGGTCGCGGTCCGCCGGGTTGGCCTTCCAGAGGTCGAGATACACGCTGCCGATGCCGCCCAGAGCGGCAAGGCGGTGGAAATCCATGGCAAAGGCGTCGCAGAAGCGGATGTCGGACACACCGCTCAGCTCCTCCGCCTGCGCGGGGGTGAGGCGCCGGCCCGTCCAGCGCTCCGCCATGGGGTCGGGGGGCAGGATGTACAGGCTCTCATGCACCCCAGCCCCGTCCTTCACCGCCAGCAGCACGGAGTTCTTCTGGCTGATGCCCGTGAGGTAGAGGAAGCTCCGGTCGGCGAAAAAGGGATAGGCCTCGTCATTGGTCTTGCACACATCCTCCCCGGAGAACAGCACCGCCGCCGCACCCTCGGGAAGCATCTCATAAAATCTCCGGCGGTTGCCGGCGTAAAAGCTCTGATCCATCCGCATACACCTCATATCTTATGGTCGTGCCTGTATTATACTCCTGCCGCGCCGGATTTTCAATGAAGGATGCGCCTCTCTCCCCGTATTTTCTCCCGCAAAGCGACGGGAAAGCGGGAAGTTTTCCACAGCCCTCCCGATTTCTGCGGATTTTTGCCGCAGGACCCTTGCGGCGAAATTTCAGCTTTGCTATACTGGGCTCATCAGAGAAACCCGAAATGAGGTGAGTAATGTGCAGCCTCCCAAAGATCCCTTCCGCCCCTACTCCACGGCGGCGGAATTCACCGCTCCGGCCGAACAGGCCCCGCCGCCGGAGTTTCTTCCCCCCGGCCGGGAATTCCGGCCTCTCCCGCCGGAACAGCCGCCCCTGCCTGCAGAGGACCCCGGAAGGCCGGACGAACACGGCAGTTTCTATGCCGATCCCCCGGAGCAGGACCGGCAGGCACGCCGCAGCAGCCACGGAAAGCTCCGCAAGGGACTGTCCAAAATGTTCCTGGGCGCCGCCGCCGTCGCCGTGGTGGTCATTCCCGCCCTCGACTCCTCCGGTATCGGCAGCTCCGGCAGCAGCGAACCCGGCTGGAGTGAACCGGGCGGCAGCGAACCCGGCTGGAGTGAACCGGGCGGCAGCGAACCCGGATGGAGCGAACCCGGCTGGAACGAGCCGGTCAATGACGCGGATTACTCCCCCTTCACAGCCGACTTCCGGGCCCTGTACGACCTGGTCTCCCGGGATTGCCTGTATGAGGCCGGAGTCGCCGCCCGTGAGCTGGGGCAGCGCATGACAGCGGCAGGTCTGCCCTATGCCCCCCTCCGCTTTGACGGGGAGAGTGTCGCCGCCTACCACTCCATCACGCCCGATACCAGAATGATGGTGGATTTTGTCGACTCCTCCATGGAGTTTGAGACCGACGACCTGCGGTTCTTCTACTGCCACTGGGACACCGAAAATGACTTCCTGCATTGTAGTCTGCTCACCCCGGCAGACGGGGGCTACCGCAAGATCACGTTCATCGAAAATACGTTCGACGGCGAGTTCTTCTACCCGCCCTGTGAGGTCACCGAAGGCGCCCTTTCCCCCGAGGGCAATTTCGTTGGCTATGTGCGCCGGGCCATGTATGACGCCAACGGCATCCCCGATCTGCCCCCCGGGACCTCCTTCACCCCCCAGGTGCTGGAGGAGCTGGGCACGATGGGCCTCTTCCGCTACGATCTGGATGAGACGGGCTCCGTCCGCAGCCTGCTGAACGCCCCCAATACCATTCGCATCACCGAAGAGGAACTGGGTGCCGACTATTTGCAAACCGCTTCCGATGTCCACTATGTGATCCCCTACGGGGACGGCATCCGCATCGAGTCGGTCAACATCAAGACCTCGGAGTGGGATCCAAATATGTCGGGCTTCACCTATTATTTCTCCGATATGAATGACCTCGACATGCCTCTCTTCACCAACTTCTCACTGAATCATTATTTCATCGCCCCCCGCTGAACCATCGCTCCGAGCTTGACAAATACAGATAAAAGGAGACATCACTATGGAAAATAAAAACGGCGCGAAGCGCTTCATCAAGCCCCTCATCGGCGTGATCATTCTGGTGGTTCTGGCCCTGTGCTCCCCGCTGCTGGGCTTCGACCTCTCCCGCACCATCTTCAAATTCAGTCTGCAGAAATTTGTCACGCTGGTGGCTATGGTCATCCTCGTGCTGCTCATCACCTTCGCCGTGCGCCTCATTCTGGGCGCCTTCAAGCCCAAGAGCCACCGGGCACAGACCGTCATCACCATCCTGCGCAGCGTGCTGAGCTATGCCGCCGCCCTGGTCATCCTGTGCTGGGGTCTGTCCATTCTGGGCGTCAATGTGGCCACCATCGCCACCAGCGTGGGGATCATCGCCCTCATCGTCGGCTTCGGCGCGGAGAGCCTCATCGCCGATGTGGTCACCGGCATCTTCATGCTCTTTGAGAACCAGTACAATGTGGGCGACATCGTGGAGGTCAACGGCTTCCGGGGCACCGTGAGTAACATCGGCATCCGCACCACCTCCATCACCGACTCCAGCGACAATGTGAAGATCATCAACAACTCCATGATGGTCAACATCCTCAACCGCTCCGACAACCTCTCCAGAGCCGTGTGCGACATCGGCATCCCCTATGCCACCGATCTGGAAAAGCTGGAGAAGCAGCTCCCCGCCATGCTGGAGGAGATCCGCGCCGCCCATGCCGACGGCGAGGACGGCCCTCTCTTCCGGGAGCCCCTCGTCTACTGCGGCGTGCAGGCCCTGGCCGACTCCGCCATCGTGCTGCGTTTTGTGGGCAAGGTGGAGGAGAAGGACATCTACACCGGCGCCCGCACCCTCAACCACGACATTCTTCTCGCCTTCCGCCGGGTGGGCGTGGAGTGTCCCTTCCCCCAGGTGGACGTCCAAAACTGCTGAAGCACAAACGAAAAGGAGAAAAAGAGATGAAACGAATAAAGAAAATTTCCGCATTTCTGCTGTCTGCTGCCCTGCTTCTGTGCCTCTGCGCGTGCGGCAGCAAGGCACCGGAGGCAAGCACCCCCGTTGACACGCCCGCAAGCAAGCCGGTTGAAACACCCGCAAGCGAGCCGGTTGAAACACCCGCAAGCAAGCCGGTTGAAACACCGTCCACTTCCCCCGAACCGTCTGAGTCCCCCGAACCGTCTGAGTCCCCCGCCC